>NZ_JBSFGJ010000039.1:0-41527 GCF_053596515.1 Nonomuraea sp. NPDC001684 | reverse complement strand
CGCCGCCGCGCCCGCGGGCGACGGGCTGACCTTCCCCGCCGCGCGGCCCGCCGAGCGCATCGACGCGGTGTTCGCCGCGCGCGAGGCACGCGTCCTGTCCTGCGGGGGAGTGGCGGCCGCGAACGCCGATCTGGCCGGGGCCAGCGACCATCTGCCGGTGCTCGCCGAGTTGCAGCTTGGACTCTGACGGGCGAGCCGCCCGGGCCAGCCCGTAGCATTTGTTCATGACCCGTCGCTCTCAGCGGCGTGCGCTCTCCGTCCTTCTGGCGACGTCCGTGGCCTTGCCGCAGGTCACGCCCGCCGCGCATGCCGAGCCCCGCCCCGCCGCCGAGGCGTGGCAGAAGTCGACGAGCGCGCGCCTCGACGCGGACGGCTCGCTCTCCGACGTGCTCGCCGTCTCGCCGGGCGACGTGTGGGCGGTCGGCCAGCAGGAGATCTGGGACGTCTGGAAGAACCGCGGCACGATCCGCCACTGGAACGGCACCTCCTGGAACGAGGTGGCCGTGCGCGACGCCACCGCCGCGGGCAACCTGCGCGGCCTGGCCGCCGCCGGGGCCTCCGACGTGTGGGCGGTCGGCGACGGCCACGACGGCCTGCCCTACCTGGCCCACGGCGACGTCACCGGCTTCGACCGGGTCCGGCCGCAGGGGCTGCACGCCGGCGACTGGCTGGGCGGCATCGACGCCAAGTCCGGCCGGGTGGTCGCGGTCGGCAGCCGGGAGAAGTCCGGGCTCATCCTCACCGGCCAGGGCAACACCTGGACCGTCCAGGAGACCAAGGAGAAGGGCGCGCTCTACGCGGTCGCCTCGGGCTTCGCCGTCGGCGACACCGGCGGCGCGCCGCTGATCATGCACTACACGTCGGGGGCCTGGAAGTCGATGTCCGTGCCCGCCGTCCCCGGCGGCTACCTGCGCGACATCCAGGTCGACAGCTCCAAGCGGGCGGTGGCCGTCGGCGGGGTCTACCACGGCCCCGGCGAGATCTCGCCGCTCGTGCTCACCTGGAACGGCAAACGCTGGCAGCGCCTGGCGATCCCGGCCACCGGCGCCCGCCTCTACGGCGTCACCGGCGACGGCAAGGGCCGCTACTGGATGACCGGCTACGACCCGGAGCAGGCGGCCCAGCCGTTCGTGATGCGCTGCGAGAAGGACGCCTGCCAGATCATCCGCGGCGCCGCGGAGAAGGGCCGCAGCAGCGTACGCCTCCAGGCGGTGGCCTACCTGGCCGGCAAGGGGGCGCTGTGGGCGGTCGGCCACGCCGTCGACGCGGCCGACCGCTACACCGACGTCGTGGAGTCCTTCGCCCCCCGCACCACCACGGCCAAGTCGTGACGGGCCGGGCTACAGGACGGCGCCGTCGTCCCAGCCGGAGTCGTTGGGCGGGCCGTCGCCCATGCGCACGACCAGCGCCACGAACCCGCCGATGAACGCCGCCACCGCGGTGAACAGCGCCCACCCCTCCATCTGCCAGCTGGCCATCGCCGCCACCAGCAGGTAGGCGGGCCCGCCGAACAGCGCCACCCAGGCGAGCTTGGTGGGCAGGTCGAGCTTGGGCAGCGGCGGCGGGGGAGGCGGCTCGAAGTGCCCCTCGTCCTCGTCGTCGTCGCGGACGGGTTCGTCGCGGTCGTCACGGTCGTCGCGGTCGGGCGCGTCCTGGTCGAGTTCGGGCTCCTCGGACGGTTTGACCACCCTGCGGGTGGGCTCGGCGGGCACGTTCTCGCTGTCCGGCCATGGCTGGTCGGCCGAGTCGCGCTCGGCTGTGTCGTTGAAGGACGCGACGATCTGCCGCCAGACCTCGTCCTCGTCACTCTGGGGCGTCACCTAGATGGGCCTCTCCGCAGCGATCGCGACTTCCCCCTGGGTGCGATCAGTCCCTCTGCAAGGGTACCGAGGCATGTGTCCGGATGAAGTCGAGGCTACCGGCAAAGATCCTGTCGGCATCGTTGTCAAGCGTCGCAACATGGTAGCTGTCCGTGAGCTCCTCGATCGTGGCCTGCGGGACCTTCTGGCGAATGATCGCCACACTCGTCGGTTTCACCACGTGGTCGTCGCGGCTGTGGAAGACCAGCAGCGGCTGGGTGACCTTCGCCAGGTCGGCCTGCACCAGCGACCACAGCCCCGGCAGCGACGCGGCCGCCTTGACG
The DNA here is from genome assembly GCF_053596515.1 of Nonomuraea sp. NPDC001684. Lineage (NCBI taxonomy): Bacteria > Bacillati > Actinomycetota > Actinomycetes > Streptosporangiales > Streptosporangiaceae > Nonomuraea > Nonomuraea sp. NPDC001684. Next base: position 39,384 of record NZ_JBSFGJ010000039.1, on the reverse strand, counting down.
GGCGTGCGGGCGTAGGCCAGCTCGGTCACGCCGGGCTTCTTGACGTCGCCCGCGACGCCGGGCACCGACGGCAGGAACCACTTCAGCAGCGGCGCCAGCCTCAGCAGCGGCACGTCACTGGCGATGGACGGGTTGACCACCACCACGCCCCTGACGGCGTCCCCGTGCACCTCGGCCAGCCGCAGCGCCAGGCAGCCGCCCAGCGACAGGCCCGCCACGAACAGCTCCGAGCAGCGCCCCTGGAGGTCGGCGAACGCCTTCTCCACCTCGGCGTACCAGTCTTCCCAGCGGGTGCGGTTCATCTCCTGCCACGTGGTGCCGTGCCCCGGCTGGCGGGGCAGCGAGACGCTGACCCCATGGCCCGCCAGGTACTCGGCCCAGGGCCGCAGCGACTGCGGCGTGCCGGTGAACCCATGGCACAGCAGCACACCGACCTGACCCGCTCGGTGGTGGTAGGGCTCCGCGCCTGGCATGAGCGGCATAACAGCTCCTTGACGCAATTTCATCCCGGAACTGCCCGATCGTCGCACGTTCAGGGGTGATTGTGCGAGAGCTGGTGTAGTTGCATCTCGCCAGGGATGGGAAGATGACTCTGCTCAATCACGATGTCCTGGGGAAGAGGTGGCCGGGTGTTCTACTGGGTGGTCAAGGCCATCTTGAAGCCGATCCTCATGCTCTTCCGCCCGTGGACGGAGGGCGGGGACAACGTACCCAAGCAGGGTCCCGCGATCCTGGCCGGAAACCACCTCTCCTTCGCCGACCACTTCTTCGGCCCGCTGCAGATCCGCCGCAAGGTGATCTCGCTCGGCAAGGCCGACTACTTCACCGGCACCGGCATCAAGGGCTTCTTCACCCGGCTGTTCTTCAGCGGCGTCGGCACCGTGCCGATCGACCGCTCCGGCGGCAAGGCCAGCGAGGCCGCGCTCCGCACCGGCCTGCGCATCCTGCGCGAGGGCAACGTCCTCGGCATCTACCCCGAGGGCACCCGCTCGCCCGACGGCCGGCTCTACAAGGGCAAGACCGGCGTGGCCCGGCTGGCGCTGGAGTCGCGGGTGCCGGTCATCCCGTGGGCGATGGTCAACACGTACGAGATGATGCCGCCCGGGCGGCTGTTCCCCAAGCTCGGCATCCGGCCGGGCGTCCGGTTCGGCAAGCCGCTCGACTTCTCCCGCTACTACGGCATGGAGGACGACCGGCTGGTCCTGCGCGCGGTCACCGACGAGATCATGTACGCGCTGATGGAGCTGTCCGGCCAGGAGTACGTCGACAAGTACGCCGCCAGCGCCCGGGTCGAGATGGAACGCGCCCGCCGCGCCGCCGCCAAGACCGGCTCCTGAGGGCCTGTCCGTTTTCGCGGTCAGCTCCTGAGGGCCTGTCCGTTCTCCGGCCGGTTCCCGGCGCCTTCGCGGTCAGCTTCTGAGAGCCTGTTCGCTTTTCGTCATCGCGCTGGTCAGTGAGGTCAGCTCCGCGCGGGTGAGCCGGTCGATCAGGTAGTCCCGCACGACCTCGACGTGCCCGGGAGCGACGCGTTCCAGGCAGCGCTCGCCCGCCTCCGTGAGCACCGCCAGCACCCCGCGGTCGTCGGACGGGCACGTGGCGCGCTCCACCAGCCCGGCCTTCTCCAGCTGCGTGATCTGGTACGTCAGCGCGCTCTTCGACACCACCACGCCCCGGGCCAGCTCGGTCATGCGCATCCGGCGCTCGGGGGCGGCCGACAACCGCACCAGGATCTCGTACTGCGGGTGCGTCAGCCCGGCCGCGGCCTTGAGCTGCTCCTCGATGCGCCGTTCGAGCAGGTGGGAGGCCGACAGGAAGGCGCGCCAGGCGGCCATCTCCGTCTCGTCGAGCCAGCGGGTGTCCGTCACGTCCCAAGTGTACTTGTTGTTCAGATTTGAACTACCGGTAGAGTGGTTGTTCAAATCTGAACGACTCCCTTTGGAGGGTCCATGATCGACCAGGCGCGTCCCATCGCCCTGCTGCTGGCCAGGATCGCCGTCGGCGTGATCTTCCTGGTGCACGGCTACCAGAAGTTCGCCGACATGGGCATCGCGGGCACCACGAAGTTCTTCGAGTCCGCGGGCATCCCCCTGGCCGGGGTGGCCGCGCCGGCCGTGGCGGTGCTGGAGGTGGCCGGCGGCATCGCGCTGATCCTCGGCGCCGCGCTGCCGATCGCGGGCACGCTGCTGGCCCTCGACATGATCGGGGCGATCGTGTTCGTCCACGGCTCCAGCGGCTTCGGGGCCGGTGAAGGGGGCTATGAGTTCGTCCTCGCGCTGGCGGCGGCGAGCCTGGCGGTGGGATTCACCGGCGGCGGCGCCCTGGCGCTCGACGCCCTCCTCGGCCGTCGCCGCACCACGGCTCCGGCCGCCGCCTAGCGACCCGCCCGTTCCGGCCGCTCAGGGACCCCCGCGCGCCCACGCGTGGGGGTCCTGCGGCCTTGCTGTCGTCCGTACGGCGCGAGGTCCTGCGGTCGGAGCTTCGTCCGTACGGCGTGTGCAGGGGCCTGCGGCCGGGGCTTCGTCTGTATGGCGTGCGCGGGGTCCTGCGGTCGGGGCTTCGTCTGTACGGCGGCCGGGGGCGTCGGGTGTGCCGGTGACGTCTCGCTGGGGCCTGGGCCTGGGGCGTCAGGTCAGGTGGGCGCGGATCTGCCTGATGTGCTCGGGGGTCGTGCGGCAGCAGCCGCCGATCAGCGACGCCCCGGCGCGCTCCCACTCCTTGGCGGCCAGCCCGTACTCCACCGGGTCGGACAGGCCCAGCCACCGGCGCTGCTCGGCGTCCCACGTCTCGCCCGAGTTGGGGTAGACCACGACGGGCAGGCCGCCGGACAGGCGGGCGACCAGCCCGGGGATGTGCCGCGGCGCCGTGCAGTTGACGCCGACCGCCACCACCTGAGGGTTTCCGGAGAACAGCGCGGCGGCCCGGTCGATCGGGGTGCCGTCGTTGATGCGCTCGGCGTCGCGGCAGGAGAAGCTCACCCACGCCTTGACCCCCGGCGTGGAGGCCAGCAGCCCGGCCAGCGCCCGCGCCTCGGCGTAGGACGGGATGGTCTCGCAGGCCAGCAGGTCGGCGCCGGCGGCGGCCAGGATCTCCCAGCGCGGACGGTGCCAGGCCAGCAGGCCGTCTTCGTCGAGGTCGTAGTCGCCGGTGTACTCGGCGCCGTTGGCCAGATAGGCGCCGTAGGGGCCGACCGAGGCCGCCACCAGGCCGCGACCGGCCTCGTCGCGGGCCTGCCCGGCCAGCTCGACAGACAACCTGATCAGCCGCTCGGCCTCGGACCGGTCGAGCCCGCGCCGCTGGAAGCCGGGGATGGTGGCCTGGTAGCTCGCCGTGGTCGCCACGTCGGCGCCCGCCGCGTAGTAGTCGGCGTGCACCCGCCTGATCAGCTCGGGCTGCTCCAGCAGCAGGCGCGCCGACCAGAGCTCGTCGCGCAGATCCGCGCCGAGCGACTCCAGATGCGTGGACAGGCCGCCGTCCAGGACGAGTGTGCTCACCCGTCCAGAATAGGAGGCCGCGGGGGATGGTGGCACATGGGAATGGCACGCCTTTTCCCGGGGAGGCCTGAATATCGCGGCGGAGATATCGCCGGGCGTGGAATTCATAATGGGTCGTGGGGGCATTCGCGCGCCGGTACGCGGGTGTGCCGGGTCGTTCGCGGCAGCGGGGCCCGTCATGGCGTGCCATCGTTCCCTGGACGCCCGCCACGGCCCATTACGCCGGGCTCGCAGATGATTAGGTAGCGAAATCAGCAAAGAATCCAGAATCCCCGCCTATGGTGGAAACGGCGGTTCTGGAAACGGCGCTACCACCAAGTCCGGTGCGGCACGGTTGGACCCGTTAGTGGCCGATTAGCCATTCACCCCAAGTGTCCGTGAACACGAGCCCCCGCCGATCACCGCCCAGCCGCCCCCACCCCACCAGCCCGCCGCCCGGCCCCGCGGGACTGTCCGGATGCCGCACAGCCGCGCCGCCGGGCCGCGCTGCGGCGTGTTCCCGCGTCGGACCGCTCATGGACGGAGGCGGCAGCGCTGCGGGGTGGTGCAGCGCTGCCGGGGTGTCAGGTGGGCGTCAGCCTCGTTTCCAGAAGGGACGGTGGTGCTTGCCGGGCTCGGGGTCGCCTGGAGCGAGCGGGCCGTCCTTGGGCAGCGGGTCGCCTGGGGCGAGTGGGCCGTCCTTGGGTAGGGGGTCGCCCGGCGCGATGGGATCGTCCGGGAGAGTGGGGTCGGTCGGGGCGTGGTCGGCGGGGGTGCCGGTGAGGGTGGCCAGCGCTTCGACGGCGTGGTCGTGCAGGGCGCGCAGGTCCGTGCCGGGACGTTCGGCCGCCTCCAGGTCGCGGGCCAGCGTCGCCAGCGCCTCGTTCCCGCCCAGGTACGACGCCAGCGCCGCCAGACGCGAGCCCAGGTCGGCCAGGTACAGCGCGTCCGGTACGCGCATTGCCCTGAGCCGGTCCAGTTCGGCCTTCAGCTGCGGCCTGACCGACTCCAGCCGGTGCGCCGGGCGCGGCGACGACGGAGGCGCGAACTTGGGCGAGGCTCCATGCCCAGGGCCGCCACCGGAGCCGGGTGCGGACGGCGCAGGCCCGGCAGGGCCGCCCGTGAGAGGCGGGGCCGGGAAGGGGGCGTCGGCCGGGGAGGGGCCGCCGAGCGGACTCGGCGCGCCGAAGCCCTGGTCGAAGGACGACGGGGCCGGCGGGGCCGGCGGCATCATCCGGGCGGCACCCGCGGGACGCGCCATCGTCATCGCCTGCGCCACGAACCCCCCGCCCATGGACGGGTTCGGCGGCAGCTCCCACCCGCTGGGCGGCTCGACCGGCTGGATCACCCGGTGCTCGGGCGCGCCCTCCGCGACCTGCCTCGTGTCGATCGCCACGTACGCCGTGAACCTGCACAGAACGCCGTTCTCCAGCGAGACCTCGACGATCCGCGACTCCAGGCCGTGCTCGCCCATGGCGTACCGGTCCTCCAGCTCGCGCAGGTGGGCGCGGGCCCAGACGGCGCGGAGGGCCGGACTGCCGGTGGTCACCCCTGTGACCCGCTCCTCCCACGGCCCCCCGGCCGACGTGCCGCGCACGGTGACGGCCTCGCCGCCCTCGCGGCACCGTCCGTACACCCGGAGCGGGACCCCGGGGAAGATCGAGCCGAGGTGGGTCACGGTGCCGGGCTCGGTCTCCAGCCCCTTCAGGGACAGGTCCGTCACCAGCGGCGCGCCGATCCTGCGGTGGATCTGCTCCATCGCCGCGTCGAGCCGGTCCTCGGACTCGACCAGCTCGCACCGGCCGGCGCCCAGCCCGGCGAGCCGGCCGAGGAAGCCGGCGTTCACCGCCCGGTCGATGCCGACCGTGTGCACCCGCATCGCCGACAGCGCGCCGCCGGCCTGCTCCAGGATCTGGTCCTCGTTGCCCACCTGGCCGTCGGTGACCAGCACCACCACCCGCTCCCTGTCGCCGGGCGCGCCGAGGAGGGCGGTGGCGCGGCGCAGCGGTTCGAGCAGCTCGGTGCCGCCGCGCGCGTCGACCCGCGCCAGGTGCTCGACCGCGCGGTACCGGTTGCGGTCGGACGCCTCCACCAGCCCCTCGAACGCCGCCTCGACCACCGAGTCGAACGTCAGCACGTTGAAGCGGTCGTGCGCGGTCAGCGTGTCGACGATGCGCGCCGCCGCCCGCCGCGCCGCGACCATCTTCCAGCCGCCCATGCTGCCCGAACGGTCGAGCACCAGCACCACGTCCCGCGGCGCGCGGGCGGCCTGGAGGGCGGGCGGGACGACGGTGAGCGCGAACGTCCCCCGCCCGTCGAACTGCAGGGACGTGGACGCCTCGAACGACAGCCGCAAAATGAAGTCACGGTCGAGGCGCTCGCCCGGACGCAGGCGCACGGTGTGGCCGTCCTCCTCGACCACGTGCAGGCTGGAGGCCACCTCACGCAGGTCGAGCCCGGAGGCGTCGACGCGGGCGGTGAGCGAGAGCCGTACGGGGTTGGGGAAGCCGGGCAGCAGCACCGGCGGCGTGATCCTCGACGCGTCGGGGACGGCGTCGGTGTCCGGCGCCACGCCGGAGCCCGCCGGGTCGCCGTCGAGCGGGGTGCCCGGGACGTACCGCGGGGCCACGACGAGCGGGAACCGGAAGGTCGCCGCGCCGTCCTCGTAGGGGAGGGGCTGGCTCATGGTCAGCCTGATCGAGACGCGTTCGCCGGGCAGGATGTTGCCCACCCTGATGGTGAAGACGTCGGGCCGGTCCTCCTCGGCGATGGCCGCCCGCCTGCCCTCGCGCAGCGCCTGGTCGTAGTCGGCCCTGGCCTGGCCGCGCTCCTTCAGCACGCCCTCCACGACCCGGTCGTCGGCCTCCATCCTGAAGGCCGTCACCGCCGCCCGGTCGGGCAGCGGGAAGACGTAGGTCGCCTCCAGCGTGACGTCGAACGGGTTGCGGAACCCCTGCTCGACCTCCACCCCGGCGACGAGCCCGGCGATGTCGGCGTGCACGTCCACGCTGTCCAGCGGCAGGTTGCCGCGCTCGGTCAGCAGCGCGCCGAACCCGGCCTCCGGCACCGGCAGGCACCGTGCGGGCTCCAGCGAAGTGATCTTCACAGCAGTCTCCTCTCTACGAGCACCGCGAGCAGCGGCCCAGCCGCCGCCAGCACCGCCTGAACGTCGTCCTCGGACGGAGGCCGCCCCCCGTCCCACACAATGCGCACCCCGTCCGCGAGCACGACCCCCGCGGCCGGCCCGCCCCCGGCATGCCCCGCTTCGGCGTCGGCGGGGCGTTCGCTCCCGGCCGGGGCGCGGCGGACCGGCCGCTCGGCCCAGAACCTTTCACGCCCCGGCTCGCCGCCGCCGCCTCCGGCCCGCCCGCCCGGCGGGCGCCGCGCCGCACGCGCCTGGCCGTCCAAGGTCCCGTTCGCCTCGCCGCCGGACGTCACGTTCGTCGTCGTGGCGACGACGGACGTGGGCCCCGCCGAGCGCGGGCTGTCCGGCGGAGAACCAGGGACCGCCCGCGCGTCGCCCGCGGACGGCACGTCGGCGAGCCCGGCGGCCGCCGCCAGCGTGGCGTTCGTCGCGCCGGCCAGCGCCGTCTGGATCTCGGCGATCGAGTGCCCCGCCGCCTGCATGCGCTTGACCGCCACCAGTTGCAGCAGGTGCCGCCGGCCGTAGCGGGCGATCCTGCCGCGCCGGGTCAGGGGCGGGTCCACGAGGCCGATGGTGGTGTACCACCTGATCAGGCGTTCCCCGGGCACGTCGCGGACCCGGCCGTTGACCGGCTGGGCGCCCGCGCGCAGCGCCCGCGCCGCGTGCTCGGCCAGCTCGCCGATGGTCCAGGTGTCGCTCATACCTCCACAATGACACTGTCACTATTACACTGTCAACGATCGAAAGATCGGAAGAATCCAGCCCCGGATGACGTTCTAAACAGGCATAAGCACCACTGAAGGGGAGGAAATACGACATGGCTACGATCACCGGTCCGCTCTCGGGTGAAGCCAAGAACACTGTCGCCGAAGCCCTGCAGGACGCCCTGGTCGATCTGATCGATCTCTCTCTGATCGCCAAGCAGGCGCACTGGAACCTTGTCGGCGCCCATTTCCGCCCGATTCACCTCCAGCTCGACGAGCTGACCGACCTGGCCCGTGCCCACATGGACACCATCGCCGAGCGGGCGGTCGCGCTCGGCGTGAACCCCGACGGGCGCTCGGCGACCGTCGCCAAGTCCACCAAGCTCCAGCAGCCCGAGCGCGGCTGGCTGGAGGACGGCAAGGTGGTGGCGACGATCACCGACATCCTCGACGGCATCAGCAAGCGCATGTACGAGCGCATCCGCGCCACCGACGAGGCCGACCCGGTCAGCCAGGACCTGCTCATCGCCGTGACGCAGGACATCGACAAGCAGCACTGGATGTTCCAGGCCCAGCGCTGACCGCGCGCGGCCGCCGGCCGCATCACCCGAAAAGCCCGGGCACGCCCACAGTGCCCGGGCTTTCGCGTGTCCGCCCCCAAGGTGGGCGATCTTCCGTCCGGTGGGTACGGACTGTCACGCATCGTCCAGGGCCTCCGGCGATCTCACGCCACGACGGAGCGCGGGGTTTGCGCAGAGTTTGATGTCGCGAGTCCTTGCCATTCATGTCGGTGCGGTCGACTAGCGTGGCACCTAGAGGGAGGCCCCACGATGTCCCACAAGACTCTCCTCCGCACGGGCCCGCTCTTGCAGGGCGGCATCAGCCCGTACGGGCCGCTCACGCCGGCGTCCGCCGACGGGCTCGCGCTCCCGCCGGGCTTCACCGGCCGGGTGGTGGCCCGGTCGGGCGACAAGGTGGCCGGGCTCACCTGGCACGCCGCGCCCGACGGCGGCGCCTGCTTCCCCGACGGCGCAGGCTGGATCTACGTCTCCAACTCCGAGCTGCCCCTGCTCGGCGGCGCCTCCGCGCTGCGCTTCCACGCCGACGGCACGGTCGCCGACGCCTACCGCATCCTGTCCGGCACCGACCTCAACTGCGCGGGCGGCGCCACGCCGTGGCACACCTGGCTGTCGTGCGAGCTCGGCGACCGCGGCCGCGTCTTCGAGTGCGACCCCTACGGCGCCCGCGCCGCCCGCCCCCGCCTGGCCATGGGCCGCTTCCGGCACGAGGCCGCCGCCTGCGACCCCGAGCGGCGCGTCGTCTACATGACCGAGGACGAGCACGACGGCTGCTTCTACCGCTTCCGTCCCGGCGACTGGGGCGACCTGACGGAGGGCACGCTGGAGGTGCTGTGCGCGTCGGGCGGATGGCGGCCGGTGCCGTCCCCGGCCGCGCTGCTCACCGCGGCCCGCCACCAGGTCGAGGACGCCCGCCACTTCGACGGCGGCGACGGCTGCCACTACGCGGGCGGCGTCTGCTACTTCACCACCAAGGGCGACACCGGCCTGTGGGCCTACGACGCCCACACCTCCACGCTCGACCGGCTGTGCGAGGGCGTGCGCGCGATCACCGCCGCCCCCTCCGGCGACCTCTACGTGGCCAGGGAGACGACGGAGATCGACGTCATCGCGCCCGACCGGGCCGTCACGCCGTTCCTGCGGCTCACCGGGCACGAGGGGGCCGAGCTCACGGGGCTGGCGTTCTCGCCGAGGGGCGACCGGCTCTACTTCTCGGCCAGGCGCGGCCGCACCGAGGGCCACACCTTCGAGGTCCGCGGCCCCTTCCGTCCCTGATCGCAGGCTCAGGTCAGGCAGCGGCCCCTTCCTCCCCTGATCGGTCTCCCGCCTCTCCCTGGCCCGCTTCGAGGCGCCGGGCTCGGAGTCCGACCGGGCCCAGGCCGAGCTCGTCCGCCGGTTCGGCACCGGCAGCCCCGACCTGGTCTTCCTGGTCACCCCCAGGTCGGGCACCGTCGACGACCCCGCGGCCGAGGCGGCGGGCCGCGCCCTCACCGACCGGATCGGCCGCTCGGACGGCGTCGCGGAGTCCTCCTCGTACTGGACCAGGGGCAGGCCCGCCACCCTGCGCAGCCGGGACGGCCGGCACGCGCTGATCGTGGTGCGCGTCCCCGGCGACGCCGACCACGTGCGGGCGCGGGTGCTGCCCGCGCTGGTGCCGCGGATCGTCGGCGAGCAGGGCCCGCTCCAGGTGCGGGCCGGCGGAGGGGAGGAGGTGTTCCGCGAGACCGTGCCGCTGGCCAGGCAGGACTTCGTCCGGGCCGAGCTGGTCATCTTCCCGCTGGCGTTCGTGCTGCTCTGGCTCTACCAGCGGCGGGTCATGGCCGCCCTTGCGCCGATCCTGGCGGGGGTGCTGGCCATGGTGGTCGGCCTGGCGCTGCTGCGCGGCGTCCTGGTGTTCGCGGAGGTCTCCACCTTCGCCCTCAACCTCACCCTCGCCATGGGCCTCGGGCTCGGCATCGACTACTGCCTGTTCGTCGTCCAGCGTTTCCGCGAGGAGGTGAGCGCCGGACGCGACCGCGCGGCGGCCGTCGCCGGAGCCGTCGAGCACGCCGGGCGGACCGTGCTGTTCAGCGGCCTCACGGTGGCCGCCTCGCTGGCCGTGCTGTTCGCGCTGCCCTTCGACTTCCTGCGCTCCTTCGCCTTCGCGGGCATCGCGGTCGTGGCCGGCGGCCTGTTCGCGGCGGTGATCGTGCTGCCCGCGGTGCTGGCCTCGGCCGGCGGCGCGATGCTGCCCGGGCCTGGGCGTCCCGGGCGCGGCGGAACCGAGGCCCGGGGAGCCGGGTTCTGGCACGGCCTGGCCGTCCGGGTCATGCGCCGGCCGGTGGTGTCCGGCGGCCTGGCGGCGGCGCTGCTGCTGGTGCTCGCCTCGCCGTTCCTCGGCCTGCGCTTCGGCACGGCCGACGACCGCATCCTGCCGCCGGAGGCGTCCTCGCGGCAGACCCAGGAGGTCATTCGGCAGACCTTCCCGGCGGAGGAGACCGACGCCATCCAGATCGTCTCGACGGGTGCGGCGCGGGCCGCCGACGTCTCGGCGTACGCGATGCGGCTCTCGCGGGTTCCCGGGGTCGCCCAGGTCGACTCCGCCGCCGGCGCCCACGCGGCCGGGCGGCGGGTCGGCGACGGCGACCCGGCCCGCTTCCGCGGGCAGGGCGCGTGGTTGTCGGTGGTGCCCTCCGCCGAGGCGCTGGCCGGTGACCCCGTCCGGCTGGTGGAGTCCGTACGGGCCGTGCCGCCGCCCTTCGAGGTCCTGGTCGGCGGCTATCCCGCCGAGCTGGCCGACTACCGCGCCTCGGTCGTCGACCGCCTGCCGCTGGTGCTGGCGCTCATGCTGGGCGTCACGTTCGCCGTGCTGTTCCTGATGACCGGCAGCCTGGTGCTCCCGCTCAAGGCGACCTTGCTGAACGTCCTCAGCCTCGGCGTCATGTTCGGCGCCGTCGTCTGGATCTTCCAGGAGGGCCACCTGTCGGGCCTGCTCGGCTTCACCCCGACCGGCACGCTCGACCCGAGCATCCCGATCCTCATGCTCTGCGTCGCCTATGGCCTGTCGATGGACTATGAGGTCTTCCTGCTGTCCAGGATCAAGGAGGAGTACGACAGGACGGGCGACACCGGGCAGGCCGTCGCCACCGGCATGCAGCGCGGCGCGCCCCTGATCACCGCGGCGGGCGGCATCCTGGCGCTCACGTTCGCCGCCTACGCCACCGCGCGGGTGGCGTTCGTGCAGATGCTCGGGGTCGGCATGGCCGTCGCGGTGCTGGCGGACGCCACCGTGATCAGGGCGGTGCTGGTGCCGAGCCTGATGCGCCTGGCCGGGCCGCTCAACTGGTGGCCGCGAGGTCGAGCGACCACATCTCCTCGGTGACCTCGGCGCCGTTCTCCACGCCCGGCTCCGCCGACTCCAGCTCGAACCCGGCCGTCTGGTAGATGCGCCGCGCGCTCACCAGGCAGTCGCGCGTCCACAGCGTGATCCGCCGGTAGCCCCGGTCCCTGGCGTGGCGCAGGCACTCGGCCACCAGGCGCCGCCCGATCCCGAGGCCGCGCGCCGACGGCTCGACCAGCAACATGCGCAGCTTGGCCGTCGTGTCGTCCTGGTGCACGCAGAACACGCACCCGGCGCGCTCGCCGTCGACCTCGGCGATCCAGCCGGCGTCGCGGGCGGGGTCGTAGGCGCCCACGATCCTGGCCACGAGCTGCTCGAACTCGGTGCCCCAGCCGTACTCCTCGCTGTAGAGGGCGCCGTGCCGGTAGGCGACCCAGCCGAGGTCGCCCGTCCGCGGGGGCCTGATCACGTACGAGCGGGCGGCCGGCTCGCCGAGCAGCCGCCGGATCGTCGCCATGCTGCCGACCAGCAGCGCCCGGTCGGCCTCGGGCAGGCCGTCGAGCAGCCGTTCGATCTCCTCGGCCGAACGGCGGTCGAGCCCGGCGAACGTGGCCGCGCCCGTCTCGGTCAGCCGGACGAGCTGCTTGCGGGCGTCGGCGGCCGACCGCTCGCGGGCGACCAGCCCGTCGCCCTCGAAACGGGCCAGGATCCGGCTCAGGTAGCCCGCGTCGAGGTCGAGCAGGCCGCGCAGCTCGCCGGTCTCCATGCTCTCGGCGTGCGCGAGCTCGAACAGCACCCTGACTTCCGTCAGCGAGTAGGGCGAGTCGAGCATGCCTGCCTGGAGGACGCCGATCACTTTCGTATAGAACCGGTTGAAGGCTCTGATCTCAGAAACTCTTGCCTCCGTCAACGAATTCATTGCCCCAGTCAACCATAAGAAGGATCCCGTTGTGAACCTCTACATAGGCGGTTACGGCCCCGGCATCGTCACGGTGGGCGGCGAGCTGACCCGCGTGGCCTCGCCGTCGTTCCTGGCCGCCCACCCCACCCTGCCGGTGCTGTACGCGGCCGGCGAGCTGCAGCGCGGCTGGCTCACCGCCTTCACCACCGAGGGCGGCCTGTCCCCGCTGGACGAACGGTCCAGCGACGGCGACAGCCCCTGCCACGTCGCCGTCCACCCCTCGGGGAGCCTGCTGGCCGTGGCCAACTACGGCGACGGCACCGCCGGCCTGCACCACCTGGACGAGCGGGGCGCCTTCACCGGCGACCCCGTCGTCCTGCGGCACGAGGGCTCGGGCCCCGACCCCGACCGCCAGGCCGGCTCGCACGCCCACATGTGCGTCTTCCACGACGACGTCCTGCACGTCTCCGACCTGGGCACCGACGAGATCCGCCGTTACCGCCTGGACGGCTCCCCGCTCGACCCGATCACCCTGGCCCCCGGCACCGGCCCCCGCCACTTCGCCTTCGCCGGCGACCGCCTGTACGTGGCCGGCGAGCTGGACGGCACCGTGACCCTCGTCGAGGGCGAGCGCCGCACCGTCGTGCCCGCCTCGCGCGCCGGGGGCGACAACGCGCCCAGCCACCTGCAGCTCGACGGCGACCTGGTCTACGTCGCCAACCGCGGGCCCGACACGGTCTCGGTGCTGCGCGCCGCCGACCTGTCCCCGGTGGCCGAGGTGCCCTCGGGCGGCGTCTGGCCCCGCCACTTCGCCATCGCCGGCGACCGCCTGTACGTCGCCAACCAGAACTCCGGCGAGGTGACCGTGTTCACGCTGGAGGACGGGGTGCCCGAGCCGGCCGGCCAGTCGTACGAGGTGCCCAGCCCGTCCTGCGTGCTGCCCGCATAGAACGCCGGGCGGGAAGCGGCCCGGTGTAAGGATCTGGCCAAGTCGTGGCCCGGCCCCGTGGCGGGCCGCGACGATGGCCGGGTGCGCAAGCTCCTGCTGCTCCTCACCCTGTTGATCGCCGTCCTGCCGGCCGCCGGATGCGGCGGCGGTCCCGTGCGGCCGGCGCCGTCCGCGTCGCCCGCGCCGCCCGTCCCGCAGCCGTCGGAGACGGGACGGCCGTCGCCGCCGCCGGTGGACGCGGGGGAGTCCTGGCGGATCACCACCCGCGGGGCCGACCACGAGATCGAGGGCTACGCCGACCACGTGAGCGTCCTGCCCGGCCGGCCCTTCGCCCTGCACGTCTCCACCACCGCCCCGCGCTTCACCGCCGGCGCGTTCAGGATGGGCGCGCACCCGGCCAAGGTGTGGGAGTCGCCGCAGGTGGAGGGCGTGCGCCAGCCTCCGGCCAGGACCGTGCACGGCATGGTGACCGCCGCCCACTGGAAGCCCTCGCTCACCGTGGACACCCGCGGCTGGACGGAGGGCGCGTACCTGATCAGGCTCGACGCCTCGACCGGCGCCCAGCGGTACGTGCCGATCACCGTCCGCTCGGCCTCCACCCGGGGCCGCGTGGTGATGGTGAACGCGGTGACCACCTGGCAGGCGTACAACCTGTGGGGCGGCCGCAGCCTGTACCTGGGCCCCGGCGGGTTCGCCGATCGCTCGCGCGAGGTCACCTTCGACCGCCCGTACGACGGCGGCGGCGCCCGCCTGTTCCTCGACTTCGAGCAGTCGGCCCTGGCCGTGGCCGAGCGCAGCGGCGTGCCCCTGGCCTACCTCACCAGCCTCGACCTCGGCCCCGGCGTGCTGGACGGCGCCAGGGCCGTGGTCTCGCTCGGCCACGACGAGTACTGGTCGCCCGCCATGCGCACGGCCGTCACCAGGGCCAGGGACAGCGGGACGAACCTCGCCTTCCTCGGCGCGAACGCCGTCTACTGGCGCATCGCGATCAAGGGCAGGACGGTCGCCTGCGACAAGGAACGGCTGTGCCCGCTGTGGCGGGACTCCCGCCCGGAGAGCGCCCTGGTGGGCCAGATGTACGACTGCTTCCCCGCCCAGGGCGCCTACACGGTCCGCAGGCCGGGCCACTGGATCTTCGCGGGCACCCGGGGGCGGCGCTTCCCCGGCATGGTCGGCCCGGAGACCGACAAGGTCTCGCGCGGCTCACCGAAGGGCGTGGAGGTGCTGGCCGACTCGCCGTTCTCGTGCGGAGGACGCGGGACGACGTCGCAGAGCACGTACTACACGGCGCCGAGCGGGGCCGGGGTGTTCGCCTCGGGCACGATGCGCTGGGTGTGCGCGATGCGCGGCAAGCGCTGCGGCCACGGCGTCCCGGAGTCCGCGGCCGCCTTCACCCGCCGCGCCACGGCGAACGTGCTGACCCGGTTCGCCGCCGGCCCGGCCGGACGCTCCGGTCAGCCCGCCCACCCTCCTCAGGGCCGCGCGGGCCCGCCGGGGAACGCCGCCCCCGGGGCCGGCCCGAGGGCGGCCGGGGCGGCTATGAGCGGCGCTCGCGCAGGATCGCCGCCAGCCGCTCCCTGATCTCCCGCTCGGCCGCCTCCTTGTGCACGCCGAGATCGGCCAGGGCCCGCACCACCGGGCCCTCCTCCAGGGAGAGCACGCCGAGCAGCAGGTGCTCGGTGCCGACGTAGTTGTGCCCGAGCCGCAGGGCCTCGCGCAGGGTGAGCTCCAGCGCCTTGGCGGACTGCGCGGAGAACGGCAGGGTGACGGGCGACTGCCCGCCGCCGGGCGCCATGGCCGCCGTGACGGCCTCCCTGACCGCCTCGGGGGAGGCCCCGAGCGTGGTCATGGTGGCGGCGGCCAGCGCCTCGGGCACGTGCAGCAGCCCGAGCACCAGGTGCCCGACCTCGATGTGGTCGTGCCCCGACAGGCGCGCCTCCTCCTGGGACTTGACCACCGCGACCCGGGCCTTGTCGGTGTAGCGGGCGTAGTTGCGCAGGTCGTCGGCGAGCGAGCCGCCCTCCTTGACCACGAACCGCTTCTGCGCGGCCTGCTTGGTCACGCCCATGCTGCGGCCGATGTCGGTCCAGGAGGCGCCGGAGTGGCGGGCGTGGTCCACGAAGTGGCCGATCAGGTGGTCGGCCACCTCTCCGAGGTGCTCGCCCAGCGTGACGGCGTCGGAGAGCTGGCCGAGCGGGTCGCCGTCCGGATGACGGCTCTTGATGGCGGCGATGAGGTCGTCGAGACGTACGGTTTCATCCATGCGTCAACCATAGGTTGACGCTGATGTGCCGTCAACCCCGGGTTGACGATCGCCGCTTCCAGGAAATGATCGAGGGCCGCGCGTTTGGTCTAGACCACTGAGCGTCGCGGCAGGCACAATGCGAGCAGTCACCGAGCAATGGTTCGTGAACCCCATCGGGAGGAACCCGCCATGCGTATAGGAGTGCTCACCGGAGGCGGAGACTGTCCGGGTCTCAACGCCGTCATCAGGGCCGTGGTGCGTAAGGGGGTGAGCACGTACGGCCATGAGTTCGTGGGCTTCCGCGACGGCTGGCGCGGGCCCCTGGAAGGCGACACGATGCCGCTCGACATCCAGGCCGTACGAGGCATCCTGCCGCGGGGCGGCACCATTCTCGGATCCTCCCGCACCAACCCGATCAAGATCGAGGGCGGCGTCGACCGCATCAAGGAGAACCTCGCCGCCACCGGCGTCGACGCCCTGATCGCCATCGGCGGCGAGGACACGCTCGGTGTGGCCAAACAGCTCTACGACCGTGACGTCAAGGTCGTGGGCGTGCCCAAGACCATCGACAACGACCTGTCCGGCACCGACTACACCTTCGGCTTCGACACCGCGGTCAACATCGCGATGGAGGCCATCGACCGGCTGCACACCACCGCCGAGTCCCACCACCGCGCGCTGATCTGCGAGGTCATGGGCCGCCACGCGGGCTGGATCGCGCTGCACGCGGGCATGGCCGGCGGCGCGAACGTGATCCTCATCCCCGAGAAGCCGTTCGACATCGACCGGGTCTGCGAGTACGTCGAGTCCCGCTTCCGCACCCGCTACTCGCCGATCATCGTCGTGGCCGAGGGCGCCCACCCGATCGAGGGCCAGATGGAGCTGCAGACCGGCACCCTCGACGCGTTCGGGCACGTCCGGCTCGGCGGCATCGGCGAGGTGCTGGCCAAGGAGATCGAGAAGCGCACCGGCAAGGAGGCCCGCACCACCGTGCTCGGCCACATCCAGCGCGGCGGCACCCCGACGGCCTACGACCGGGTGCTGGCCACCAGGTTCGGGCTGCAGGCGATCGACGCCGCGCACGAGGGCGACTACGGCACGATGGTCGCGCTGCGCGGCACCGACATCGTCCGGGTCGG
Organism: Nonomuraea sp. NPDC001684; assembly: GCF_053596515.1. Classification (NCBI taxonomy): domain Bacteria; kingdom Bacillati; phylum Actinomycetota; class Actinomycetes; order Streptosporangiales; family Streptosporangiaceae; genus Nonomuraea; species Nonomuraea sp. NPDC001684. The sequence continues at coordinate 22,934 of NZ_JBSFGJ010000039.1, read as the reverse complement.
GCTCGACGAGGCGACGGCCGAGCTGAAGACCGTCCCGGCCTCCCGGTACTCCGAGGCCGAGGTGTTCTTCGGGTGAGGCTCTCTACGGCTGGCTGAAAGCGGCTTGCAAGCGCCGGGCCGTACTTTCTGGGCAGCGGGGTTACCGCTTACAACCCCCCTCGGGGTACGGCTTGGGGCGCAGCGAGTCGGCGGCCCACTTTGCGCCGCAAGCCGTACCCAGGAGATAGCTCAATCGCGGGGCGCGCCGAGGTGATCCACCTCCGGCGCGCCCTCGTCGCGTCCGGCCCCGTCCGGACGCTCGTCGCCGCGGGCTACCTGCGGCGGGTGCGCATCATCCGCTGCTGTTGCGGGCGGGGGGCGGCCTGCGGCGCGGGGTAGGCCAGGCGCTGCTGCTGCTGGGCGGCGCGCCGGCGCAGCTCCAGGCGGGCGACCATCTCGGCGTCCTCGTGCAGCTCCTCCTCCGAGGGCGCGAGGATCACCATGAGCAGCATGGTCAGCGTGATCAGGCTGATCACGGTCATGAGCGGGACGAGGAAGTCGAGGGCGTCCGCGCCGGTGACCATGCCGGGCTCGGCGTCGACGGTGACCCGCATGGCGTACATGCCGGTGTAGTGCATGCCCGAGACGGCCACGCCCATGACCAGCGCCGCGCCGGTGATCCAGACCGGCTTCTTGACCCGCAGCGTGAACCAGAGCGCGGCGGTCGCGGCCACGACGGCGATCACCACGGACCCGGCCACGATCGTGCGGTCGTAGGAGACGTGGGCGCTCATGTTCATCGCGTACATGCCGAGGTAGTGCATGCTGGCCACGCCGAGCCCGGTGAGCAGGCCGCCGCCGAGCAGCGCCAGCGCCCGGCCGCGGCCGTAGGAGACCAGGAACAGCCCGGTGCCGACCACCACCACTGCCACGGCGGCCGAGGCGACGGTGAGCGGCACGTCGTACTTGATCTGCGTGCCCTCCACCGCGAAGCCCATCATCCCGACGAAGTGCATGACCCAGATGCCGGTGCCGCCGATGGAGATGGCCGCGCCGATCAACCAGCGCACCCGCGACGCGCCGCGGCTGGCGTGCGCCTGTGCGGTGAGCCGCAGTCCGAGCATCGAACCCAGGCACGACATCAGGTACGCCAGCAGCGGTGTGAGCGGTCCGTGGGTGAAATGATTAACAGCGGTCATATATCGACATTCCTTGTGATTAGGGGTTGACGGATTGTGTCATCCGGTCCGCCCCTTCTGTATGGATAACGCAACTATCTGTCAACCGGCGTGTCGGAAACATGAGAGGGTCTCATGAGCATTGAGGGGCCCTTCTGGCGCGCGATCGCCGTCTTCCGCGCCGCGTCGTTGCTGTACGCGGCCGTGCTGATGGCCCAGTACCGCGGGTACGAGCAGCCGGTCGCCGGCTGGCTGGTGATCGCCCTGATGGCGTTGTGGACGGCCGGAGCCACCTACGCGTACGCGTCGGAAAGGCTGCGCGGGTGGCCGCTGCTGGCCGTGGACCTGCTGGTGGCGCTGGCCTGCCTGCTGACGTCCCCGTACGTGGAGGGCGCCCGTCAGGGCGTGGCGGGCACCATGCCCGTGCCCGCCACCTGGGTCGCCGCGCCCGGCCTGGCCTGGGCCGTGTACGGCGGCAGGCGCGCGGGCGCGGTGGCGGCGGCCCTGGTCGCCGCCGCGGACCTGTGGCTGCGCGTGCGCGCCCCCGAGGCGCCCGTGATGATCAACGGCGCGGTCCTGCTGTTCCTGTCAGGAGTGGTGGTCGGACACGTGGCCCGGCTGGCCAAGGAGGCCGAGGAGCGCATGCAGCGCGCGGCCGAGATGGAGGCCGCCCAGCGCGAACGCGACCGGCTGGCCCGCGACCTGCACGACTCCGTCCTGCAGGTGCTGGCCCTGGTCCAGCGGCGCGGCCGGCAGATCGGCGGCGAGGCGGCCGAGCTGGGCCGCCTGGCCGGCGAGCAGGAGGCCGCGCTGCGCGAGCTCATCGCCGCCCGCCCCGCCCCGACCGGCGCCACGGACCTGCGCTCCCTGCTCATGCGGCACGGCTCGCCGCTGGTGACGGTCTCCACCCCGGCCACGCCGCTCGTCCTGCCCACGCCGGTGGCCGAGGGCGTGGCGGCCGCGGTCGGGGCCGCACTGGACAACGTGCGCGAGCACTGCGGCGCGGACGCGCGGGCCTGGGTGTTCGCCGAGTCCTGCGACGACGTGGTCATGGTGACCGTGCGCGACGAGGGCCCCGGCATCCCGGAGGGGCGCCTGGAGCGGGCCGCCGCCGAGGGCCGCCTGGGCGTCGCGCAGTCCATCCGCGGGCGCGTCGCCGACCTGGGCGGGACGGTCGCCGTCGCCTCCACGCCGTCCGGGACCGAGATCGAGATCAGTCTTCCCTGCGGATAGGCGCGGATAGGCGGGGACCGGCCCGGTTAGAGTGACGTCATGGTGCGGGTCATGGTGGTGGACGACCATCCCATGTGGCGCGACGGCGTGGCCAGGGATCTGTCCGAGGCGGGCTACGAGGTCGTGGCCGTGGTGGGGGAGGGCCGGCAGGCGATCAGGGCGGCCGCGGCCGTGCGCCCCCAGGTCGTCGTGCTGGATCTGCGCCTGCCCGACATGTCCGGCGCGGAGGTGGCCGCCGGGCTGGCCGGGGCCGAACCGGCGCCCAAGGTCCTGGTGTTGTCGGCCAGCGCCGAGCAGGACGACGTGCTGGCGGCCGTCAAGGCGGGCGCGTCCGGCTACCTGGTGAAGTCGGCGAGCCGGGAGGAGTTCCTCGACGCCGTCCGCCGCACCGCCGAAGGCGACGCCGTCTTCACGCCGGGCCTGGCCGGGCTGGTGCTGGGGGAGTACCGGAGGCTGGCCGCGCGCCCCGCCGCCGGACGCGCCGACGACGACGGCCCGAGGCTGACCGAGCGCGAGACCGAAGTGCTCAGGCTGGTCGCCAAGGGCCTGACCTACCGGCAGGTCGCCGACCGCCTGGTGCTCTCGCACCGCACGGTCCAGAACCACGTGCAGAACACGCTGAGCAAGCTCCAGCTGCACAACCGGGTGGAACTGGTCCGATATGCGATCGAGCAGGGCCTCGACGCGGACTAAACTCGATGGGTCGCGGCGTTGCCTTCCTAGCGGCCGCGCCTTCCCCGTCTTCCCCGGAGGTTCCACCATGACGATGTCCGCCCTGGGCGAGCCATGCGTTCTGCTCAAGCTGGGCGAGATCGTTCTCAAGGGCAAGAACCGTGAGCTGTTCGAGCGCCGTCTGATCGACAACATCCGCTTCGCGCTCCAGGATCTCGGCCTCAAGACGGACGTCCGCCGGCGCCACGGCGTCGTCGCGATCTTCCTGCCCGAGGGGTCGGACGTCGAGCAGGCCGACGCGGTGGCCCGGCGGGTCGCCGACGTGCCCGGCCTGGTGTGGATCCACCGCGCCTGGCGGGTGGCCAAAGACCCCGACACCGTGCTCAAGGCCGGCCTGGAACTGATCCGCGACCGCGAGGAGGTCGCCCGCGGGGCCCGCTTCGCGGTGCGCTCCCGCCGCCGCGACAAGCGCTTCCCGCTGACCTCCAACGAGCTCGACCGGCTCGTCGGCGGCGCGATCAACGACGAGTACCACCTGCCCGTCGACCTGAAGAACCCCGAGCTGACCGTCTTCATCGAGGTCGACCGGGACGAGGTGTTCGTCTTCACCGACGGCATCCCGGGCCAGGGCGGCCTGCCGGTCGGCAGCAGCGGCCGGGCGCTGGTGCTCATGTCGGGCGGCATCGACTCGCCGGTGGCGGCCTACCGGATGATGAAGCGCGGCCTGCACGTCGACTTCCTGCACTTCTCCGGCATCCCGTTCACCACCTCCGAGTCGATCTACAAGGCGTACGCGCTGGTCAGGAAGCTCGACAGGTTCCAGGGCAGGTCGCGGCTGTGGGTGGTGCCGTTCGGCAAGGCGCAGCAGTCGATCCGCAACTCGGGTCAGGACCGCCTGGCCGTGATCGCCCAGCGGCGGCTCATGCTGAAGACGGCCGAGGAGGTCGCCCACCGCATCCGCGCCGGCGCGCTGATCACCGGCGACGCGCTCGGCCAGGTCTCCTCCCAGACGCTGGCCAACATCACCGCCCAGGACAACGCGGTCGAGCTGCCGATCCTGCGCCCGCTCGTGGGCTGGGACAAGACCGAGATCATGGCCGAGGCCCGGCGCATCGGCACGCTGGAGATCTCGGAGCTGCCCGACGAGGACTGCTGCTCCCTGCTGGCTCCCAAGCGCGCCGAGACGCGGGCCAAGATCGACGACCTCAAGCAGATCGAGAAGCGGCTCGACGCCGAGGAGCTGTGCGTGCAGCTCGCCGACTCGATCCAGGAGTACACGCTGTAGCTCAGGCCGCGTCGACCTTGAACGGGTCGTGCTCGGCCAGCAGCTTGTCCAGTCTGGCCTGGTCCACGCGGTTGGTCACCTCCGCCAGCTCCTGCCGGTCGCGGACGACCTTGCACAGGTTGACCGTGGAGGTGACCACGTACAGCAGGCCGAGCGCGAGGAACGCCCTGATCCAGCCGGAGGCCGGCAGGTAGATCAGGGCGATCACCACGGACGACACGGAGACGGCGAACGACAGGACCGCCTGGACGTAGAACGCGGCGGTCTGCGTGGGACGGATGGGCTTGCTCATGAGTTCATGGTGATCTCGCAGGCCAGGCCGTCGCATGGGCTTTCGTACTCAAGTTACTAATGAGTACGAAAGGCCCGGCCGCAGCCCCGGACGCGGGGCGCGGGCGGGCCGATGGCAGGATGGCCCAAGACGCGAGATCGGTGAGGGGAGTGATCGTGGAGGAGTCGCGCCTGCCTCCAGGCCAGTACGTCCCGCGCGGCCGCCCCGTGATCCACTACGGCAGGGTGCCCGCCTTCAAGCCGGACAGCTGGGACTTCCGCGTCTTCGGCGCCACGGCCTCCGGCGAGGAGCACTGCCTGACGTGGGCGGACTTCGAGCTGCTGCCCCGGGACACGCGCATCGCCGACTTCCACTGCGTGACCAAGTTCTCCCTCATGGCCAACGAGTGGCGGGGCGTCACCCCGGCCACGATCATGGAGCTGGCGCCGCCCGACCCCGGCGTGCGCCACGTCATGATCTGGGCCGAGTACGGCTACAGCGCCAACCTCCGCATGTCCGACTTCGCCGCCCCCGACACCCTGTTCGCCACGGAGCTGGACGAGAAGCCGCTCAGCCCCGACCGCGGTTTCCCCGTGCGCATCGTGGTCCCCCACCTGTACGCGTGGAAGAGCGTCAAGTGGGTGCGCGCCGTCGAATACCTCCTGGAGGACCGGCGCGGCTTCTGGGAGGAACGCGGATACCACAACCTGGCCGATCCCTGGCGCGAACAGCGCTACTCCTATCAGGAGGAACCCGGCGAGGGCCCCCCGTAGACTTCACTGCGGGTTTCCACCCGAACACGACCGGTTATTGGCTACGGTTTGGCGCATGCAGACCACCGCATGCGTGGCGCTCTCCCTCCTGCTCTTCCTCCTCGGCTACGCCTGCGCCAGGACGCGCCGCCCGGCGCTCCCGGAAGGCGGCGGCAAGCACGAGGCCACCTTCACCGCGTTGCACGTCGCGGGGCTGGCCGCGCCCGCCCTGCGCGGCGGGCTCGACCGCGACTCGGCGCGCAAGGCCGTACGCCACCTGCACGCGCTGCTCGGCACCCGCGCCGTCGCGATCACCTCCACCGACGCCGCGCTGGCCTGGAACGGCCCGTGCACCGACGACGTGCTCACCTACGCCCGCACCACCCTGGCCGCCGGGCGGGCGCAGGTGTTCGCCGGGCAGCCGTACGGGGCCGTGGTCGTGCCGCTGACCGTGGACGACACGGTCGTGGGCACGCTGGCGGCCTTCGACGAGGAGGTCAGCGCGGCGCTCGTGCGCGCCGTGACCGAGCTGGGCCGCTGGGTGTCGGGGCAGCTGGAGCTGGCCGACCTCGACGCCTCCCGCAGGCGGGCCCTGGAGGCCGAGATGCGCGCCCTTCGTGCCCAGATCTCGCCGCACTTCGTCTACAACGCGCTGACCACGATCGCCTCGTTCGTCCGGACGAACCCCAAGCGCGCCCGCGAGCTGCTGCTCGACTTCGCCGACTTCTCCCGTTACGCCCTGCGCCGGGCCCACGACTTCACCACCCTGGCCGACGAGCTGACCTGCGTCGACCGGTACCTGCTGCTGGAGCGCGCCCGCTTCGGCGACAAGCTGCGCTTCAGCCTGCAGGTCGCGCCCGAGGTGCTGCCGGTGCCGGTGCCGTTCCTGTGCCTGCAACCGCTGGTGGAGAACGCCATCAAGCACGGCATGCGCGGCCGGCGCGGCGGCGGCGAGGTGCGGGTCGTGGTCCGCGACGCCGGCCCCGAGGCCCACATCACCGTCGAGGACGACGGCACCGGCATGGACCCCGAGTGCGCCAGGCGCATGCTCGACGGCGAACCGGCCCGCGAGGGCGGCGGCATCGGCCTGGCCAACGTGGACCTGCGCATGCGCCAGATCTACGGCGACGGCTACGGCCTCGTCGTGGAGACCGCGCTCGGCGCCGGCACCCGGGTCCGGCTGCGCGTCCCGAAGACGCAATTTACCTCATTGTAGTCAATTCCTTACGCTGAGCTGGCGTGTCGCTTGTGACCTCTGCTTTCATACGGCAGCGTGGAGCCCATGCTGAGGGTCCTGGCGGTCGACGACGAGCTGCCCGCTCTTGAGGAGCTCGCCTACCTGCTGCGCCAGGACACGAGAATCGAACACGTCGCGACCGCGGCCGACGGCGTCACCGCGCTGCAGGACATGGTGCAGATGATCGGCGGGGGCGAGCGGCTCGACGCGATCTTCCTCGACATCCGCATGCCGGGCCTCGACGGGCTCGACCTCGCCCGGCTGGTCGGCGGCTTCCCCAGCCCGCCCAAGCTGGTGTTCGTCACGGCGCACGAGGAGTGCGCGGTGCAGGCGTTCGAGCTGGAGGCCGTCGACTACCTGCTCAAACCGGTCCGGGCCGAGCGCCTGGCGGAGGCGGTCAGGCGGCTGGAGGCGGCCTCCGCGCCGCTCGCCGAGCCGAGCCAGGACGACGTGATCCCGGTCGAGCTGGGCGGGCGCACCAGGTTCGTGCCGCAGCAGGCCATCTGGTTCGCCGAGGCCAAGGGCGACTACGTGCGGCTGCACACCGGCGACGGCAGCTACCTCGTCCGCATGTCGCTGGCCGCGCTCGAACGCCGCTGGTCGGAGGCGGGGTTCATCCGCGTCCACCGCAGCACCCTGGTCTCGGCCCGGCACGTCAGCGAGCTGCGCTTCGAGGGCGGCCGGGTCACGCTCACCGTCGGCACCGAGACGTTGCAGGTCAGCCGGCGGCACAGCCGTCAGGTGCGCGAACAGCTCGTCCGCCAGCATCGCGGCGCCTTCTCCTGACCGCCGGCCCGCGGGGGCTGGTGCCGATGGGTGGGCGTGAAGCTGGGCGCGTCCGGCGGGCGCCGGGCGGACGCCGGGCCCCGGCCGCCGGGCGGTCTGCCGCCGCGATGGTAAAAGATTTCCCAGGTCACGTCGGGGGTGGGCCCTTGGCGGCGGTTCCCGCGATGCCCTCCAGGGGCCTGCCGGTCGCTGGGAGGAACCATGAACCAGCCGTTCGTCGCTCGCCGGTGACCGCTCGCCGTCCGGCCACCCTCCGTATGTCGATGACTACAGACCGTTCAGCGAGCTGGCCGTGAACAGGGTTTCGCCCACAAGATCGCGACCGTAGTGTTTCGGCATCGGAAGCCACCCGGCGCATCGGGGGGGACGGGCCGCAAGGCTCAAGCAAGGGCCTGATGCGTCGGCTTCACCGGTGACCACCAGGTCACCACGGCTGTCGGGCCTTTGACCGGGGGGTAGGGCCCGCCTGCCGATCAGGTGAGGGGGCGCCTGCGGAGGCCACGGACCCCGGCCCCGCGATCCGGCCTTCGGGGGCGGCCGGATCGTGCGAGCAGGCGCCCCTATCACGATTGCTGACCAGGACGGGCTCTCATCCCCGTCACCGGGGATCGCGCCGGGTCAGCCCTCGTCGCGGAGCTTCTTCAGCAGCTCGATGTCCTCGCGGTGCTTGTCGGCCTTGCCGGGCGTCTCGATGCAGATCGGCACGCCCGCCACCGCCGGATGCCGCATGATCTCGGCGAACGGCTGCGCGCCGATGTGGCCCGCGCCGATGTTCTCGTGCCGGTCCTTCTTGGCCCCGCACACGTCTTTGCTGTCGTTGGCGTGGATGAGCTTGAGCCGGCCGGGCGCGATGGCGTGCAGGGCGTCGAAGGTCTCCCGCACCCCGCCCTCGGCGGCCAGGTCGTGGCCGGCGGCGAAGGCGTGGCAGGTGTCGAGGCAGACGCAGGCGCGCGGGTGCCAGTCGAGCGCGGCGAGATAGGGCTCCAGGTCCTGGACGGTCGCGCAGAGCATCGCGCCCTGGCCCGCCATGGGCTCCAGCAGCAGGTCGGGGCCGCCCTCGGGGATCTCGTCGAGCAGCGGCAGCAGGGTCTCGTGAATCTGCCGCAGCGCGTCGTCGCGGGACTGGGTGACGGCCGAGCCGGTGTGGACCACGACGCCCTTGGCGCCGGTCTCGACCCCGCGCCGCAGCCCGTGGCGGACGACGGCGATGGAGTTGGCCAGCGTCTCGGGGTTGGGCGAGCCGAAGTTCACCAGGTACGGCACGTGGATGAACGCGGTGACGCCGGACTCGGCCAGCTTGGCGTCCTCGGCGGGCTTGCCGTCGTTGAGCGCCCAGCCGCGCGGGTTGGTGACGAACACCTGGACCATCTCGGCGCCGATCTCGGCCATGTACTTCAGGCCGCCGGTCGCCAGGCCGCCGGTGACGGACACGTGCCCGCCGATCAGGGATGTCAAGGTCATGATGGCTCCCAGTGTAGGCGCAGCTCAGGGGCGTCCCGGCCGGGGCCGGGTTGGAGCATGACACGAAAAGTCCTGGCCATCCCGTTGCGTACTTGGGAGTTCTCACGGATGGACCGGGAACCAGGCCCGTGTGTGTACTGCTGACATGTCCAACTCCCTGGCCGGGTTCAACCGGCGGCCGCGCTCGGAGGCGGAGGCGGAGCTGCTGGCCTGCTGCGCCTCCCGCGCGTTCGCCGCGGCGGTGGCCGCCCGCAGGCCCTACGCCGCCCGCGAACGGCTCGCCGAGGCCGCCGAGACGGCGGTGCGCGAGCTGACGTGGCCCGACGTCCTGGAGGCGCTGGCGGCCCACCCGCGGATCGGGGAACGCCCGTCCGGGGACGGCCGGGAGTCGCGCTGGTCACGCCAGGAGCAGGCGGGCGCGCACCCGGACGCGCCGGGGGCCGAGGAGCTGCGGGCCGCGCTGGCCGCGGGCAACCGCGCGTACGAGGAGCGGTTCGGGTACGTCTACCTGGTCTGCGCCGCCGGCCTGAGCGGGGCCGAGCTGCTGGCCCGGCTGCGCGCCCGGCTGGACAACGACGAGGAGACCGAGCGCGGGGTCGTCCGCGAGGAACTGGTGAAGATCACCCGGCTTCGGCTGGGGAAGCTCATGGAAGGGGAGGGGAGATGAGCTTCTCGACGCACGTCCTGGACGCGGTCTCGGGCCGCCCGGCCGCCGGGGTGGGCGTCCGGCTGGAGCACGAGGGCCGCGTGCTGGCCCGGGGCAGCACCGACGACGACGGCCGGATCAAGGGCTGGGACACCGAGGAGGGCGTGCACCGGGTCGTCTTCGACACCGGCGCCTACCTGGCCGACACCTTCTACCCCGAGGTCGTCATCGCCTTCACCGTCACCGACGCCGCGGCGCACCACCACGTGCCGCTGCTGCTCAGCCCGTACGCCTACTCCACCTACCGAGGGAGCTAGATGACCGTCAAGCTGGGCCCCAACCGTTACGGCAAGGCGGAGACCAGGCTGGTCCACGTGGTCAGGGAGGGGGCCGTCCACCACCTCAAGGACATCAACGTCAGCACCGCGCTGTCGGGCGACATGGAGGAGGTGCACAGGAACGGCAGCAACGCCGCCGTCCTGCCCACCGACACGCAGAAGAACACCGCCTACGCCTTCGCCAGGAAGCACGGCGTCGGCGAGATCGAGGACTTCGCCCTCTTACTGGCCCGCCACTACGTCTCCGCGCACCCGTCCATCCATCACGCGCGGGTGGAGATCGAGGAGTACGCCTGGAACCGCATCCCCGGCGAGTCGCGGCACTCCTTCGTGCGCGACGGCGGCGAGGTGCGCACCTGCGTCGTCCACCACGACAGGGACGGCCGCACCACCGTCGTGTCCGGCCTGACGGACCTGGTCGTGCTGAACTCGACCGGCTCGGAGTTCCACGGCTACCTCGTGGACGAGTACACCACCCTCCAGCCGACGACCGACCGCGTCCTGGCCACCGCGGTCACCGCCCGCTGGCGGCACGCCGGGACGGGCGAGCGCCCGCCGTACGCGCAGGTGCGCGCCTGCCTGCTGGACGCCTTCGCGCAGACGCACAGCCTGTCGTTGCAGCAGACCCTCTACGCGATGGGCGAGCGGGTGCTGACGACCTGCCCGCAGGTCTGCGAGGTCCGGCTGACGCTGCCGAACAAGCACCACTTCCTGGTCGACCTGTCGCCGTTCGGCCTGGACAACGAGAACGAGGTCTTCTACGCCGCCGACCGTCCCTACGGGCTGATCGAGGGCAGTGTGCTGCGTGAGGACGCACCCGACGCGGGATTCGCCTGGGAGTGAGGACGATGGACTTCTTGCGGCCCACCACGTGGGCGCAGGCGCTGGCCGCCAAGGCGGACCGGCCCGGAGCGCTGCCCGTCCAGGGCGGCACCGACGTGATGGTCGAGATCAACTTCGACGTGCGCAGGCCGGAGGCGCTGCTCGACCTCAACCAGGTGGCCGAGCTGCGTGAATGGGGCATGACCGACGGGGTCTGCCGGATCGGGGCCGGGGTCACGTACGCCACGGTCGTCGACGAGCTGGGCGGCGTGCTGCCGGGGCTCGCGCAGGCCGCGCGCACGGTCGGCTCGCCGCAGATCCGCAACCGCGGCACGGTCGCCGGCAACCTCGGCGCGGCCTCGCCCGCGGGCGACAGCCATCCGCCGCTGCTGGCGGCGGGCGCGGTCGTCGAGGTCGAGTCGCGCGAGCGCGGCACCCGGCTGATCCCCGCGGCCGAGTTCTACCTCGGGGTCAAGCGCAACGCCCTGGAGCCGGACGAGCTGATCAGGGCCGTGCGCGTCGAACCCGCCCAGGGACCCCAGTACTTCTCCAAGGTCGGCACGCGCAACGCCATGGTGATCGCGGTGTGCTCGTTCGCGGTCGCGCTGCACCCCGGCGAGCGGCGGGTCGGCACCGGGATCGGCTCGGCCGCGCCCACGCCGCGCCGCGCCCTGGAGGCGGAGGAGCTGCTGGCCCGGGAGCTGGACTGGCACGCCCCGCTCGACCCCGCGCTGCTGGCCCGCTTCGGCGAGCTGTGCGCGCGGGCCGCCGCGCCGATCGACGACGTGCGCGGCACCGCCGCCTACCGGGTGCACGCGGTCGGCGTGATGGCCCGGCGCACCCTCACCTGGGCCTGGAACGACCACCTCGCGAGAAGGGCCGCCTGATGCGCCTGAACGTCACCGTCAACGGCCGCGCCCACAGCGTGGACGACGTCTGGGAGGGGGAGAGCCTGCTGTACGTGCTGCGCGAGCGGATCGGGCTCCCCGGCTCCAAGAACGCCTGCGAGCAGGGCGAGTGCGGCTCGTGCACGGTCTACCTCGACGGGCTGCCGGTCTGCTCGTGCCTGGTCGCCGCCGGGCAGGCCGAGGGGCGGCGGGTGCGCACGGTCGAGGGGCTGGCCGCGGGCGACCGGCTCGACCCGGTGCAGGAGGCGTTCGCCGAGTGCGGGGCCGTGCAGTGCGGGTTCTGCACCCCTGGGCTCGTCGTACAGGCCCATGACCTGCTCGAACGCGTGCCCCGGCCGTCCGACGCGGAGATCCGCGAGGCGCTGGCGGGCAACCTGTGCCGCTGCACCGGCTACGAGAAGATCCTCGACGCGGTCCGGCTGGCCGCCGCGCGGAAGGCGTCCCGATGACCCTGTTGATCGAGAACGTGCACATCGCGCCCGTCGCCGGCCCCGAGATCCCCTCCGGCCACCTCGTCGTCGAGGGCGACCGGATCGCCGCCCTCGGCCCCGGCCCCGCGCCCGCCATCCCCGGCGCCCGGCGGGTGGACGGCTCCGGCTGCCTGGCCACCCCCGGCCTGGTCAACACCCACCACCACCTCTACCAATGGGCCTCCCAGGGGCTGGCCCAGGACGCCACCCTGTTCGAGTGGCTGGTGGCGCTCTACGACGTGTGGGCCGCCATGGACGCCGAGGTCGTCAGGGGCGCGGCCACGGCCGGGCTCGGCTGGCTGGCGCTGTCGGGCTGCACCACCTCCAGCGACCACCACTACGTCTTCCCCAAGGGCCGTGGCGACCTGCTCGCGGCCGAGGTCGAGGCGGCGCGGGAGATCGGCCTGCGCTTCCACCCGGCGCGCGGCTCGATGGACCTGGGCCGCTCGCAGGGCGGGCTGCCGCCGGACGAGGTGGTCGAGGAGCTCGACGACGTGCTGGCCGCGACGGCCGAGGCGGTGGACGCCCACCACGACCCGTCGCCGTCCTCGATGGTGCGGGTCGCGGTCGCGCCGTGCTCGCCGTTCTCGGCCGGCGCCGAGCTGATGACCCAGTCGGCGGCCCTGGCCAGGGCCAAGGGCGTCCGCCTGCACACCCATCTGGCCGAGACGCTCGACGAGGACGAGCACTGCGTCGAGCGGTTCGGCCTGCGTCCGGTCGACTACATGGACAAGCTCGGCTGGCTGGGGCCCGACGTGTGGCTCGCGCACGCCGTGCACCTCAGCGACGCCGACATCGCCAAGCTCGCCCGCACCGGCACGGGCGCGGCCCACTGCCCCTCCTCCAACGGCCGCCTCGGCTCCGGGATCGCCCGCGTGTCGGAGATGCTGCGCCGGGGCGTGAACGTCGGGCTCGGCGTGGACGGCAGCGCCTCAGCCGAGCTGACCTCACTGGCCGGGGAGATGCGGCAGGCCCTGCTGTTCCAGCGGGCCAGGTACGGCCCCCGCGCGCTGTCGGCCCGCCAGGCGCTGGAGCTGGCCACCCTGGGCGGGGCGCGCAACCTGGGCCGGGAGGCCGAGCTCGGCTCGCTGGAGCCGGGCAAGCTGGCCGACGTCGTCCTGTGGCGGACCGGCGGGCCCTTCACCGCCGCCGTGGCCGACCCGGTGTGCGCGCTGGTGTTCGGGCCCCCGCCGCCGGTGGCCCGCGTCCTGGTCGGCGGCCGGACCGTGGTCGAGGACGGCGAGCTGCGGACGACGTCCCACGACGCGGCCGGACGGGCGGGCGCCGAGGCCCACCGCAGGCTGATGCGGCTGGCGGCCGAGCGCGGGCACTCGGCGGGCAGGGAGGTCCAGCACTAGGGTGGTGAATGTCCGGAACGTGGCATTCAGTACCGAAAGGCGGTCCCGTGTCGGCAGAACTCCCCGGTGAGCGGCTGGCGCAGCTCAAGAGCACCTTCGCCGAGATCGACACCGACGGCGACGGCTTCGTCAGCGAGGCCGAGCTGAAGCGGCACTTCCCCGACCTGCCCGCCGAGGCCCTCGGCGCGCTGAGCCAGGAGGCCGACTCCGACCAGGACGGGCGCTACTCGCTGGAGGAGTTCATCCGCGTCGTCTCCTGACGTCCTACTCCGCCAGCGCGCGCTCCAGGGGCGTGCGGAAGCGGGGCGTGATCCGCACGCCGCCGAGCCAGGAGGCCAGACCGGCGATCTCGGCCTCCACGGCGGCCACGGCGTCGGAGCCGAGGTCGGTGAGGGCCCGCCACACGATCTCGCCGCCGGGCCGCTGCCCCCAGCCGCCGACGACCCGCCCGTCCCACCACACAGTCGGGCCGACGTTGCCGCTGCGGTCGAACAGCTCGGCCCGGTGCTCCTTCGGCAGGTACCAGTCGCGGCCCTGCCAGCCCATCGGCGTCGGGTCCAGGGCGGGCAGCAGCGTCGCCCACGGCTCCGGCTCGGGCGTCTCGTCCAGATCGCCGGGCAGGACGTATCCCGCGCCCTCGTCCAGCTCGACCTCGACCGCGCCGACGGCGGCCAGCGCGGCGCGCACCTCGCGCAGCGTCCAGCCGGTCCACCACTTGACGTCGGCCTCCGTGCCGGGGCCGAACGCGGCCAGCCAGCGGCGCACCAGCTCCGCCTGGGCCTGCGGGACCGTGGTCGCGTCCATGGGCGGGGCGACGGCCCACAGGTGCTGCGTGCTCGTCCACGAGCCGGACGGGCGGCCCTGGCGGACGAGCCGGCCCTCCATGCCCATCAGCGTGATCAGCCGCTGCCCGACGCTGTGCACGGCCTCGTACGGCTTGCCCACGGCCACCCGGAACTGCTCGCGCAGCCGCGGCTCCAGCACCCCCAGCCGGGCCGCCGTCGCCGTGCCCTCCGCCGCCAGGACGCGCAGCACCGACGACTCCACGTCGGCCAGCCAGGCCTCGTCCCAGCCGCCGGCCGCGGTGAGCTCCTTGACCAGCGCCTTGCGCACCCTCGTGGCGACCGCGAGCGTGGAGGAGTGGTGCACGACGGGCACCAGCGCGGCCGGGACCACGAACACCGTGCGGCGCATCCCGTGCATGCGCACCAGCGTGCGGTCCTCGTACAGGGCCCGCTCGACCGGCGCGGTCCCGGGCGCGGTGAGCCGGGCGCCCGCCGACAGGAACACCGTCGCCGGGTCGGTGGCGTGCAGCGCCACCACGGACGCCGTCGCCTCCTCCGGGGTCGCCGCCTTGGCCGCCAGGCTGTGGCGCACGCCCAGCCGGCGCCGCCTCTCCCGCTCAGATATGCGCATCAAACGCCTCCTTACGGGATGTGAGCCTAATTGGAGGATCACACACCTCAGAACCCGCCAGAACAGCTCAGGTTCGTGCTCGCGGCCCATGGGCGGCGGGCGCGGGCGCCTGCTTCACTGAGAGCACCTTCCTTGAGGGCACCTTTCACTGAGGGCGCCTACCCTCGGCCGCCGCCGGCCGGGGGGCTGATGTGATGATGAGTCACGCCTTCCTGCCCGCTCGCACCGGGCAGGAAGGCGTGTCCGGCCATTGTTCAGCATCTTGTGGGAGTTCGTAGTGGTAAAGCAGGTTCTGGTGGCACCCGACAAGTTCAAGGGCTCCCTCACGGCCGCCGAGGTCGCGGCCCGGGTGTCGGCGGGGCTCGGGGTGCCCACGGTCGAGCTGCCGGTCGCCGACGGCGGCGACGGCACCGTCGAGGCGGCCGTGGCCTGCGGGTTCGACCGCGTCACCGTGGAGGTCGCCGGGCCCACCGGCGAACGCGTGAGCGCGGCGTACGCCTGGCGGGCGGCCGGCGGCACGCCGACGGCCGTGGTCGAGCTGGCCGAGGCGTCGGGGCTGCGGCGGCTGCCCGCCGGGCCGGCCCCCCTGACCGCCACCTCCTACGGCACCGGAGAGCTGATCGCCGACGCCCTGCGCAGGGGCGCCCGGCGGGTCGTCCTCGGGCTCGGCGGCAGCGCGTCCACCGACGGGGGAGCGGGCATGGTCCGGGCGCTGGGCGCCCGCCTGCTCGACGACGAGGGCGCCGAGCTGCCCGACGGCGGCGCCGCGCTGCGCGGGCTGGCCCGCATCGACCTGTCGGGGTTCGCCGACGTCTCCGGGGTGGAGTTCGTGGTGGCGAGCGACGTGGACAACCCCCTGCTCGGCCCGCACGGGGCCGCCGCCGTCTACGGGCCGCAGAAGGGCGCCGGCCCCGAGGACGTCAAGGTGCTGGAGGCGGGCCTGTCCCGGCTGGCCGCCGTCGCGACCCAGACCCACGGCCTGGTCGGCGCCGTCGAGCACGACGACACCCCGCGCGCCATGGGCGTGGCCGGAGCCCCCGGGGCGGGTGCGGCGGGCGGCGTCGGGTTCGCGGCGCTGGCCTTCCTCCACGCCGAGCTGCGGCCCGGCATCGAATACCTGCTCGACCTGCTCGGCTTCGGCGCGCTCGTCCAGGGCGCGCGGCTGGTGATCACCGGCGAGGGCTCGCTCGACGAGCAGTCCCTGCGCGGCAAGGCGCCGATCGGCGTGGCCCAGGCCGCGGCCAGGGCGGGCGTGCCGGTGGTCGCGGTCTGCGGACGGCGCACCCTCGGCGACACCGAGCTCAAGGACGCCGGCATCGAGGCCGCCTACGCCCTGACCGACCTGGAGCCCGACCCGGCCCGGTGCATGGCCGAGGCCGGCCCGCTCCTGGAACGCCTGGCCGCCCGGGTGGCCGCCGAGCATTTGGAGGGCAGATGACCGTTCACGACCTCGTCGTCCGCTCCCGCAGGGTGGTCACGCCCGAGGGGGAGCGGGCCGCGGCCGTGGCCGTACGGGGCGAACGCGTCCAGGCCCTGTACGACTACGCCGAGCCCCTCGACGCCGCCGAGGACATCGACCTGCGCGACCTGCCCCTGCTCCCCGGCCTGGTGGACACGCACGTGCACGTCAACGAGCCGGGCCGGACCCATTGGGAGGGCTTCGCCTCGGCCACCAGGGCGGCCGCCGCGGGCGGCGTGACCACGATCGTGGACATGCCGCTCAACTCCCTGCCGCCGACCGTCAGCGTGGAGGCGCTGGAGGCCAAGCTGCGGGCCGCCCGCGGGCAGTGCCACGTGGACGTGGCGTTCTGGGGCGGCGCGGTCCCCGGCAACCTCAAGGAGCTGCGGCCGCTGCACGAGCGCGGCGTCCGGGGCTTCAAGTGCTTCATGTCCCCGTCGGGCGTCGAGGAGTTCCCGCCGCTCGCCACGGCCGAGCTGCGGGCGGTGCTGACCGAGGTCGCCGGGTTCGGCGGGCTCGTCGTGGTGCACGCCGAGGACCCCGAGCTGCTGGCCGAGCCGGGCGGGCCGACGTACCGGGAGTTCCTGGAGTCGCGGCCGGGAGCCGCCGAGCGCAGCGCGGTCACGCGGGTCGTCGCGCTGGCCGCCGAGACCGGCGCGCGCGTGCACATCCTGCACGTCTCCAGCGCCGAATGCCTCGACGTGCTGGCGCGGGCCCAGGCCGACGGGGTGGCGGTCACGGCCGAGACCTGCCCCCACTACCTGACGCTGGAGGCCGAACAGGTGCCCGAGGGGCGCACGGCGTACAAGTGCTGCCCGCCCATCCGCTCGCGGGCCAACCGCGAGCTGCTGTGGGACGGCCTGGCCCGCGGCGTGCTGAGCAGCGTCGTCTCCGACCATTCGCCCTCGCCCGCCGACCTGAAGGTGCCCGACTTCGCCGCCGCCTGGGGCGGTGTCGCCTCCCTCCAGCTCGGCCTGTCCGCGGTCTGGACGGAGGCCGCCCGGCGCGGCCACACCCTCGCCGACGTCGTCCGCTGGATGTCGTCGGCCCCCGCCGCGCTGGCCGCGATCCCCGGCAAGGGCGCGATCCGCCCCGGCGGCGACGCCGACCTGGTCGCCTTCGACCCCGACGCCGACAACCCGGTGGACGCCGCCCGCCTGCACCACCGCAACCCCGTCACCCCCTACCACGGCCGCGTGCTCAAGGGCGCGGTGCTGACCACCTGGCTGCGCGGCCGTCCCGTGGACGGCGAGCCGCACGGCCGCCTCATCCTCGGGGAGCAGTAGATGCCCGGCTTCACCGCCCTGCCCGACCTGGCCCTGCGCACCCTCGGCGGCGCGGTCGTGGCGGCCAGCGACGAGTCCTTCGCCGAGAAGGAGAGCCTGATCAGGCCGGGCCGCCCCGGCTTCCGCGCCGAGACGTTCGGCAACAAGGGCCAGGTCTACGACGGCTGGGAGACCCGCCGCCGCCGCACCCCCGGCCACGACTGGGCGCTGGTGAGGCTGGGCCTGCCGGGCGCGATCCGCGGCGTGGTGATCGACACGGCCTGGTTCAAGGGCAACTACCCGCCGTACGCCTCGGTCGAGGCCGCCGCCGTGCCCGGCCGTCCCTCGCCCGCCGAGCTGGCCGCCGCCGACTGGACGGAGATCGTCCCGAGGACGGCGCTCAAGGGCGACGCCGAGCACCACGTCGAGGTCACCGGGGACGACACCCGCTACACCCACGTACGCCTTAACATGTACCCCGACGGCGGCATCGCCCGCCTGCGCGTGCACGGCGAGGTGCGCCCCGACCTGTCCGTCTACGAGGGGCTGAGCCTCGACCTGGCCGCCCTCCAGAACGGCGGCCTGGTCACCGCCTGCTCCGACGAGTTCTACTCCGCGCCGAACAACGTCATCGCCCCCGGCCTGGCCCGCCACCAGGCGGAGGGCTGGGAGACCGCGCGCCGCCGCGGGCCGGGCAACGACTGGCTGCTCATCCGCCTGGCCGGGCCGGGCCTGGTGCGCCTGGCCGAGATCGACACCACGAACCTGATCTTCAACGCCCCCGGCCACGTCGCGCTCACCGGGCTGTCCGGCGGGCGCGAGGTCACGCTGCTGCCGAAGACCCGGTTGCAGCCCGACACGCCCCACCGCTTCCGGCTCGGCCACCCCGAACCGGTCACCCACGTACGGGTCGACATCTACCCCGACGGCGGGCTGGCCAGGGTGCGCCTGCACGGGCACCTGGCCTGACCCGGCGCGCTACTGCCAGAGGAAGACGGTCGCGCCGGGCGGCCGCTCACTGTTCGGTAACGGCCGCTGGTACTGCACGACGCCGCCGTTGGCCAGCCGCTGGACCCGTACGTGGAAGCCCAGCGACTCCAGCTCCGACTTGGCGTCCTTGACGTTCTTGCCGATGACCGCGGGCACCAGGCGGAACTCCTGGTCGTCGCGGGCCTCGTTGTCGCCCTTGAACCAGTCCCAGAAGTCGGTCTGGCAGCGCGCCACCGTGATCATCGCGGGGGTGCCCTTGTCGACCTCGGACTTGGCCTTCGGCGCCTGGGCGATGACCGTGCACGGCTCGGCGTCGTCGTCGACCTCGTTGACCTGCACCGCGAAGCCCTGGCCGCCGAGGTAGGCGGCGGCCTCGTCCTTCGGCATGCCGGTCACGTCGGGCATCACCATGCCGGCGCTCACGAAGATGCCGACCTTCGCGCCCTCCTTGACCTTCTCGCCGGCCTCGGGGGAGCTGCGGATCACCTTGTTCCGCTCGACCTCGCCGTTGGGCAGGCGCTTGACGCTGCCCACGGTGAGCCCGGCCTCGGCGATCTTGACGCGGGCCTCGTCGCTGGTCAGGCCCCTGACGCTGGGGACGATCACCCGCTTGGGGCCGAGCGAGGGCACCAGCGTGATCGTGCTGCCGCTCTCCACCTCGGTCTTGCCCTCGGGGTCGGTACGCAGCACCAGCCCCTCGGCGGTGTCCTCGTTGTACTCGCCGGCGACCTTGTTGACCTTGAAGCCCTTGCTCGTGGCGGCGCGCTCGGCGACCACCACGTTCTGGCCGACGAGGTCGGGCACCTGCACGTACTGGGTCTGGGAGAAGTACCAGCCGGTCACCGCCACCGCGACGACCATGACCGCGGCGAGCAGGACCAGGAACCAGTTGGGCCTGAACGAACGCCTGGACGGCGGCGGCGACACCGGCGGCGTCACCTCGGCGCGCGGCTGGATCAGCGTGTGCGCCGGCGCGGCCAGCGGCATCGACGGGGCGCCCGCGCCGCTCGGCCGCGGCGGCATCGACTGGTTGAACACGGCCGTCATGGCCGGCGGGGTGCTCAGCCGGGGCAGCATCCGGTGGGCGTCGACCGCCTCGACCAGCATCGCCGTGGCGTCGGCCGGGCGGTCGTGGGGCTCGCGGGCCGTGGCGTGCCCGACCAGCGTGTCGATCAGCGGCGGCACCTCGGGCACCAGCGACGACGGCGGCGGCACCGTGTCGTGCACGTGCCGGTAGGCCACCGACATCGGCGTCTCGCCGTCGTAGGGCTGCTGCCCGGTCACCAGCTCGAACAGCATGATGCCGGCGGCGTAGACGTCGCTGCGCACGTCGGCGCCGCCGGTGGTGACCTGCTCGGGCGACATGTAGCCGATCGTGCCGATCATCACGCCGGTACGGGTCTGGTTGGTCGCCTCGATCGCCCTGGCCAGCCCGAAGTCGACGACCTTGACCCGGCCGTCGTCGGTCATCAGCACGTTCTCGGGCTTCACGTCGCGGTGGACCATCCCGGCCTGGTGGGCCGCGCCCAGGGCGGCCAGCACCGGGATCATGATCTCCAGCGCCTCGCGGGCGGGCAGCCTGCCGCGCTCGCGCAGGATGTCGCGCAGCGTGCGGCCCGGCACGTACTCCATCGACAGGTAGACGACGTCGGTGTCGGTGCCCTGGTCGAAGACGTGCACCACGTTGGGGTGGGACAGGCTGGCCACCGACTTGGCCTCGCCGATGAACCTGCGGACGAACGCCGGGTCCTCGGCGAGCGAGCGGTGCATGACCTTCAACGCGACAGTGCGATCCAGCCGGACGTCGAGCGCCAGGTAGACGGTCGCCATCCCGCCCCGGGCGATCCGGCTCTCGATGCGGTAACGCCCATCGAGGAGCCGCCCGACCAGGGGGTCCGCAGTCGTCTTATCCACCACCCCCCTGAGTTTACGGGCGTTTTGCCACCGGCAGGGCCCACGCGCCCGAAACCGATGCGGAGACGTTCCCGCGAGAGCGGCCCCGACCGGCGGAAGGGCCGGCGCGAGCCGGTCCCTCCGGCGGTCTCGGAGGGGGATCTCCAGGGGATCACCAGGTCGTCTCCGGGGCGTCTCCGGGGCCGTCTCGCGCGGGCGTCTCCGGGCCGTCTCCCGGGGGCGTCCCCGGGGTGTCTCCGGGGTGTCTCCGGCCGTCTCCTGGGCGTCTCTGGGGCGCCTTTAGGGGGTCGTCGGTGAGGACGCCTCGGCGTAGCGCCGGCGCGGGATCCGGCCCGCCTGCCGAGCCTGGCGTCCGGCCGCCACGGCCGCCCTCATCGCCGAGGCCATGAGCTCGGGCCGCTGCGCCCGGGTGACCGCCGTGGCCAGCAGCACCGCGTCGCAGCCCAGCTCCATGGCCAGGGCGGCGTCGCTGGCCGTGCCGATGCCGGCGTCGAGGATCACCGGCACCCCGGCGGACTCCACGATGAGCTCGATGTTGTGCGGGTTCCTGATCCCGAGCCCCGAGCCGATCGGCGCGCCCAAGGGCATCACCGCCGCGCAGCCGGCCTGCTCCAGCCGCCGCGCCAGCGCCGGGTCGTCGCCGATGTACGGCAGCACCACGAACCCGTCGGCCACCAGCCGCTCGGCGGCGTCGAACGTCTCGATCGGGTCGGGCAGCAGCGTGCGCTCGTCGGCGATGACCTCAAGCTTGACCCAGTTCGTCCCCAGGGCCTCGCGGGCCAGCCGGGCCGTCAGCACGGCCTCGCCCGCGGTGAAGCAGCCCGCGGTGTTCGGCAGCACCTTGATGTCGCGGCGGCGCAGCACGTCCAGGACCGAGCCGCGGGCGCCCGGGTCGAGCCGCCGCATGGCCACCGTGGTCAGCTCGGTGCCCGAGGCGACCAGGGCCTGGTCGAGCACCTCCAGGGAGGGCGCGCCGCCGGTGCCCATGATGAGCCGGGAGGCGAACTTCTCCCCGGCGATGATCAGCTCATCCACCCTGCACCGCCGTCAGCACCTCGACGCGGTCGCGGTCGCCGAGCGCCGTCGTCTCCCACGAGCTCCGCGTCACCACCTCGTCGTTCACGGCCACGGCCACGCCGGTGGTGGCGGTGGTCAGCGTCCGTACGGCCTGGGCCACGGTGGTGCCGTCGGCCACCTCGTGCGCGGCGCCGTTGATCGTCACAATCATGAAATATCCCGAAATCTCGCGGGCGAGCACAGCGCGGCGAGCTCGCCCTCCTCACCCGTCAGAATCCCCGCGCCCGTCGAAACCCGCGCCACCCGAGCCGCCGCCTGGGCCGCCGCCTGGGCCGCCGGCTGCGTGCCTGTCTGCACCGCCGCCTGGGCCGCGGCCTGTGTGCCTGTCTGGGCCGTTGTCGGGGCCGCCGTCGGGGGCCTCGACGTCGCGGACGGGGGCGTCGTGGACGGTGTCAGCACCGCCGACGTGACCAGGGCCGCCGTCAGGGGGGCCAGCAGCACCCCGCCCCGATGGTGGCCGGTCGCCAGCACCAGCCCCGGGACCTCGCCCGCCCCGATGATCGGCAGGTTGTCGGGGGTGCCCGGACGCAGCCCGGCGACCACGTCGGCGACCTCCAGCTCGGTGACGCCCGGCACCAGCTCCCTGGCGTCGCGCAGCAGCTCGTAGAGCCCGCCCGCGGTCACCCGGGTGTCGAACCCCAGCTCCTCCTGGGTCGCCCCGAGCACCAGCTCGCCGTCGCCCCTGGGGACGAGGTAGACGGGCGCGCCGTGCACCATCCCGCGTACGCACCGGCCGAGCAGCGGCTGCGGCGAGCGCAACCGCATGATCTGCCCCTTGACCGGCCGGACGGGCACGTCGGCCAGCTCCCCGCTCCACGCCCCGGCGGCCAGCACCACCCGCTCGGCCGCGATCTCCGGCACCGCCGGCTCAGGCTGACCGAGCACGGCCTCAAGCCGCACCCCTGTCACAGCACCTGTCACGGCTCCCGCCACAGGTCCTGCCGCACCGCCTGCCCCAGCACCGATCCCAGCGCCGGTCCTAGAGCTGATCCCACCGCCGGTCAGAGCGCCGGTGCCAGAGCTGGTCCCAGCGCCTGTCGCGGCGCCCGGAGCGGCGTCGCCGTCGCGCAGCAGGCCGGTCACCCGCGCCCGCACCACGGGCACGCCCAGCCGGTCGAGCGCGGCCAGCAGCGCCGCCGTGACCCGGCGCGGATCGACCCAGGCGTCACCGGGGGCCAGCAGCCCGCCGCGCACCGAAGGGGCCAGCATGGGCTCCAGACGCCGGCACTCGCGCCCGGTCAGCCGCTCGACCCGCAGCCCCAGCTTGTCCATGAACGCCGCCAGGTCGTCGAGCGCCGCGAGGTCGTCGGCCCCGAAGGCGACGTCGAGCGTGCCGTCGGCGCGCAGGTCGAGCGCACGACCAGCGGCCCCCTCCGGCCCGATCACCCCGAACGCGCCCCCGAACGCCTCCCCGGCC
>NZ_JBSFGJ010000038.1:0-42620 GCF_053596515.1 Nonomuraea sp. NPDC001684 | reverse complement strand
CCGGCCCCCCGGGGCCAGGCGCACGGCGCTGCGGTCGCCGTCGGACAGCGCGGCGCACACCCACAGCACGCCGTGCTCCTTGGCCACCCCCGACAGGCCCGAGACGAGGCCGCCACCACCGCGTTTCATGGTCAGCTCACCGTCGTCGTCGACGGTGAAGGAGACCGGCCCGCGGTTGGACGCCACGAGAACGCTGTTCATTTGGGCTCCCTTCGCCCATAGGATCCCAGCTATGGCGCTAGATGAGCTAACCGAGGAACTCGCCCGCTCGGCCGCGGCCGGAGACCATCGCGCGCTCGGCGAGCTCCTGGCCAGGATCGAGCCTGACGTGATGCGCCACTGCGCCCGGATCCTGCCCTATCACCAGGACGCGGAAGAAGCCTCGCAGGACACTCTGCTGGCCGTGGCGCGCAACATCGGCCGGTTCGAGGGGCGGGCCAGGTTCAGCACCTGGCTGCACATCGTGACCGCCAACTGCGCGCGCACCACGTACCGCTCGCTGAAGCGCAGGGCCGCCGAGCAGACGTCGGAGGAGCTGCCGATGCAGAAGCCCGACGCGCGGCGGGTCAGCGTGATCGCCGGCTCGCGGCTCGACCTGCTCGACGCGATGGAGGCGCTGGAGGCCGACAAGCCCGACCTGGCCCAGGCGCTGGTGCTGCGCGACATCGTCCAGCTCGACTACAACGAGGTGGCCGAGCAGCTCAACATCCCGCTCGGCACCGCCAAGTCCCGCATCCACCAGGCCCGCAAGTACGTGCAGGGAGTCCTCGGGGAGGACTATCGGTGAGACGCGTCCTCTCGCATGGTGAGACGGGTGGTCGTTTCCGCCACTTGAGAAGGTAGAGTCCTTTTCGACAACTGAATATTGCTCATCCAGAGGGGTGGAGGGACCGGCCCTGCGAAGCCCCGGCAACCCTCCCGGCTTGTGCTCGCGACCTGGCGAGGCCGACCGGGACAAGGTGCCAATTCCGGTTCGCGGTCAAGGTGGCCGCGGGCGAAGATGAGGGAAGGCCTCGCTTCATGTCGCTCGACTTTGGTCCTGCCGTCGCTCTGTCCTGCCGCGAGTGCGGCACGCGCTACCCCCTGGGTCCCAGCTTCGCCTGCCTGGAGTGTTTCGGGCCGCTCGAAGCGGCCTACTCCTTCGGCCAGGTGACCCGCGCGGACATCGAGTCCGGCCCCGCCAACATCTGGCGCTACCGCTCCCTGCTCCCGGTCCCCGCCGACGTGGCGAGCAAGCCCAACATGAACCCGGGCTGGACGAAGCTGGTCAAGGCCGGCAACCTCGGCAAGGCGCTCGGCATCCGGTCCCTGTTCGTGAAGGACGACTCGGGCAACCCCACCCACTCCTTCAAGGACCGGGTGGTCGCCATCGCCGTCGAGGCGGCCAGGAACTTCGGTTTCCACACGCTCTCCTGCTCCTCCACGGGCAACCTCGCCGGCGCGGTCACCGCCGCCGCCGCGCGGGCCGGCCTCGACGCGTGCGTGTTCATCCCGGCCGACCTCGAAGCGGCCAAGATCGCCATGGCCCGGGTGTTCGGCGGCCGGCTGATCGGCATCGACGGAACGTACGACGAGGTCAACCGGTTCTGTTCGGAGCTGATCGGCGACCCGCTGGGCGAGCGGTGGGGGTTCGTCAACGTCAACCTGCGGCCCTACTACGCCGAGGGCTCCAAGACGCTCGCGTACGAGATCGCCGAGCAGCTCGGCTGGCGGCTGCCGGAGCAGATCGTCATCCCCATCGCCTCCGGCTCCCAGCTCACGAAGATCGACAAGGGCTTCAAGGAGCTGATCGCGCTCGGGCTGGTCGAGGACACCCCCTACAAGGTGTTCGGGGCCCAGGCGGCCGGGTGCTCGCCGGTCTCGACGGCGTACAAGGCGGGGCACGACGTCGTCCAGCCGGTCAAGCCGGACACGATCGCCAAGTCGCTGGCCATCGGCAACCCCGCCGACGGGCCGTACGTGCTCGACATCGCCCGGCGCACGGGCGGGGGCGTCGAGGACGTCACCGACCCCGAGATCGTCGCCGCCATCAAGCTCCTGGCCTCCACCGAGGGCATCTTCGCCGAGACCGCGGGCGGCGTCACGGTGGGCGTGCTGAAGAAGCTCGTCGAGACGGGCAGGCTCGACCCCGAGGCCGAGACGGTGGTCCTGAACACCGGTGACGGCCTGAAGACGCTCGACGCGATCAGCGACGACGCGCGGCCCACCGCCGTGATCCGGCCCTCTCTCGACGCGTTCCGCGCGACTGTCTGACAATCCAGGAAAGGCAACAAAAACCATGAGCGTTTCTGTGCGGATTCCCACCATTCTGCGCACTTACACCGGGGGTAACGCCGAGGTGAGTGGCGAAGGGGCGACTCTTCGTGACGTTCTCGCCAAGCTTGACTCCGACTACCCGGGGATCGGCGCGAGAATTCTGGATGAATCGGGCAAGATTCGTCGTTTTGTCAACGTATACGTTGGTGATGAGGATGTCCGTTTCGCCGAGGGCCTGGACACTCCCGCCCCTGAAGGCACTCAGATCTCCATCATCCCCGCCGTCGCGGGCGGCTGACCGCCGGACCATCGACTCTTGAAGGCGCCCCTTGTGGGCGCCTTCTTGTTTTAGAACCAAATTCAACCTCGAACGACTCAGCCTTCGATGAAATTAGCGTTTTGTCGGTTGACTCTGTTGCCAAACCCCGTGCCACAGGTATGGTCGAGGGCGATCGTCTGGCTGATTTTCCCAAAAGTCATGCGATTACGGGTCTCGCGAAGGAATGGGCGAGATCTGCGAGCCCAGTAAGAGGAGTCGGAAGTGGCGCAGGGCACCGTCAAGTGGTTCAACGCGGACAAGGGCTACGGCTTCATCGCGGTAGACGGTGGTAAGGATGTATTCGTCCATTACTCAGCGATCATGATGGACGGGTACCGCTCTCTCGAACAGGGACAGCGCGTCGAGTTCGAGATCACGCAGGGCCAGAAGGGGCCGCAGGCGGAGTCCGTCCGCACGGTCTGATTCACCCTCGCTGGTATGCACCAAGGCGGGACGTGCGGCAGCGCAGTCCGTACGGGCTCGCCACTGTTTCCTCCGTCGGCTTCGCACGGCGGGCCGCGCCTCAGGGGCGGCTCGCCGTACGAACCGGCGCACCCGATGACCTGCCCGATGAGCTGGGGTGGGGTGCCCGTGGCTTGCACTCGGCAGGGTAGAGTGCTAAACAGTTCGTTGGCACTCTGTGTGGCAGAGTGCCAACAACTCGGATCGAGACGATGGGGTCTGCCGAACGGAGATGCAGGCCTATGCCGTCGCGGGCGTCGGCTCGGTCCAGGACACGCCACCCTGCATCTGGGAGGTCTAGCCTTATGGCAGCCAAGATGATCGCGTTTGACGAGGACGCCCGGCGCGGTCTCGAGCGCGGTATGAACCAGCTCGCCGACGCCGTCAAGGTGACCTTGGGCCCCAAGGGGCGCAACGTCGTGCTGGAGAAGAAGTGGGGCGCTCCCACGATCACCAACGACGGCGTCTCCATCGCCAAGGAGATCGAGCTCGAGGACCCGTGGGAGAAGATCGGCGCCGAGCTGGTCAAGGAAGTCGCCAAGAAGACTGACGACGTCGCCGGCGACGGCACCACCACGGCCACCGTGCTCGCCCAGGCTCTGGTGCGCGAAGGTCTGCGCAACGTGGCCGCCGGCGCCAACCCGATGGCCCTGAAGAAGGGCATCGAGGCCGCCGTCGAGCGGGTCAGCGAGGAGCTCTCCAAGCTGGCCAAGGACGTGGAGACCAAGGAGCAGATCGCCTCCACCGCCTCCATCTCCGCCGCCGACCCCGAGATCGGCTCGCTCATCGCCGAGGCGATGGACAAGGTCGGCAAGGAAGGCGTCATCACCGTCGAGGAGAGCAACACCTTCGGCCTGGAGCTTGAGCTCACCGAGGGCATGCGCTTCGACAAGGGCATGACGTCGATGTACTTCGTGACCGACTCCGACCGCATGGAGGCCGTTCTCGAAGACCCGTACATCCTGATCGTCAACAGCAAGGTCTCGGCCAACAAGGACCTGCTGCCGCTGCTCGACAAGGTCGTGCAGTCCGGCAAGCCGCTGCTGATCATCGCCGAGGACGTCGACGGCGAGGCCCTGGCGACCCTGGTGGTCAACAAGATCCGCGGCCTGTTCCGCTCCGTGGCCGTCAAGGCCCCGGGCTTCGGCGACCGCCGCAAGGCCATGCTGGGCGACATCGCGATCCTGACCGGCGGTCAGGTCATCGCCGAGGAGGTCGGCCTCAAGCTCGAGACCGCCACCCTCGACCTGCTCGGCCGCGCCCGCAAGGTCGTGGTGACCAAGGACGAGACCACCATCGTCGACGGCGCCGGTGACGCCGAGGCGATCTCCGGCCGGGTCAACGAGATCCGCGCCGAGATCGAGCGCACCGACTCCGACTACGACCGCGAGAAGCTGCAGGAGCGCCTGGCCAAGCTGGCCGGTGGCGTGGCGGTCATCAAGGCCGGCGCGGCGACCGAGGTCGAGCTCAAGGAGCGCAAGCACCGCATCGAGGACGCCGTGCGCAACGCCAAGGCGGCCGTCGAGGAGGGCATCGTCCCCGGCGGTGGCGTGGCGCTGCTGCAGGCCGGCGCCAAGGCGTTCGACAAGCTCGAGCTCAACGGCGACGAGGCCACCGGCGCGGCGATCGTGAAGAAGGCTCTTGAGGAGCCCCTCAAGCAGATCGCGGTCAACGCCGGTCTTGAGGGCGGCGTCGTCGTGGAGAAGGTGCGCAACCTGACCCCGGGCGAGGGCCTCAACGCCGCTTCCGGCGAGTACGTCAACATGTTCGAGTCCGGGATCATCGACCCGGCCAAGGTGACGCGCTCCGCGCTGCAGAACGCCGCCTCCATCGCGGCGCTCTTCCTCACCACCGAGGCCGTCATCGCCGAGAAGCCCGAGAAGACCCCTGCTGCTCCGGCCGGCATGCCCGGCGGCGGCGACATGGACTTCTAGGCCTCGCCTGGTCGCTGACGCATCAGAAGGCGGTTCGGATCTCCAAGGATCCGGCCGCCTTTTGTTGTGTCCGGTCCCGTTATGTTTAGTAGTTATTGACTACGGACAGTAACGAAACGAAGTGACGATTCACCGCACAAAGGAGTAGTTACATGAATTCCCGCACCGCGCGCGTTCTCGGGCTCGGAGCCGTCATGCTGGCCGCCGCGGCCGCCATGACGATGCCCGCCCAGGCAGACGACCACGGTTACCTGGACGAGGCCCTGGAGTACGTCGACGTGCCCTACTGCGCGGGCTACCTGGAACTGTACGACCGCGACTACTGCGCCTCGCCGTCCAGGTGGACGTCGCAGGACGAGCGCGGGGAGATGTCGGAGGAGGGCGAGGACAGGTCGTCGGAGGAGGCCGAGGACAGGTCGTCGGACCAGGCCGACGAGTGGTCGACGGAGGAGGCCGACGAGCGGTCCGGCGAGCGCGGGGATGCCTCGGACGAGGGCGCGGACATGTCCGGCGAGCGCGAGGACGTCTCGGAGGAGGGTCAGGACATGTCGGGCGAGCGCGAGGACGTCTCGGACGCCTTCGAGGGCGAGTCGGGCGGCGAGAGCGAGGACCTGTCGTCCAACGCCCCCGGGGACTTCACGTTCGCGGACGAGCTGGTGCAGGGCGACTGAAGCCCCGTCTGGTGGCGCCGGGCGTACTGAACCCGACGCGGCACCACGGCGAAGGCGCCCCGAACGAACGGGGCGCCTTCGCCGCGGTGTTGTGCCGGTCTCAGACGCCGAAGTGCGCGACGATGTGGCCGCGGGCCAGCGTGTTGGCGGTGATGTTGAATCCGACCACGGCCGGGCTCGCGTCGCCGCCGACGCCCAGCTCGTCGACCCCGAGCGCGTGCACCGTGAAGACGTAGCGGTGAGGGGCGCCGGGCGGGGGAGCGGCGCCGCCGTAGTCTTTGGTGCCGTAGTCGTTGCGGGCGTGGACCGCGCCGGCGGGCAGGCCCTTGAAGTCGGGGCCGGTGCCCGCGCCCCTGGGCAGCTCCGTGGTGTCGCCGGGCAGGTCGAACAGCACCCAGTGCCAGAAGCCGCTGCCGGTGGGGGCGTCGGGGTCGTGGCAGGTGACGGCGTAGCCGCGGGTGCCCTCGGGCGCGCCCGACCAGCGCAGCTGGGGCGAGACGTTCCCGCCGGTCATCCCCCAGTCGTCGAAGACGTGGAGGTCGTTCAGCCGCTCGCCGTCGCGGATGTCGTCGCTCTCCACCACGAGCGCGGGGACCGGGGGCAGGTGTTCATGCGGAAGCGGTGCGGGCACGGCATCCTCCTAGGTTGACAGCTCCTTCAGGCCATCCTAGAAGCGGCCGTGCCCGCCCTCCGTCAGGTTCCGAGCTGCGCCGGGAGCGGCCTGTCGTGCAGCACCGTGAGCGAGGTGACCGCGCGGGTCAGGACCACGTACAGGCGGGCCAGGCCGCGGGGCTCGGCCTCGACGATGTCGGCCGGCTCCACGACGATCACATGGTCGTACTCCAGGCCCTTGGCGAGCGTGGCGGGCACGATCAGCAGGCGGTGCTCCTGCGTCGCGTCGGGGTCGAGCACCGCGTGCGGCAGGCCGGACAGCGACTCGGAGACCGCCGCCACCATCGCGTCGGGGACGATGACCCCGATCGAGCCCTCCCTGGCCAGGACCTCCCGGGCGGCCTCGGCGACCGTGCCGCCCGGCCGGACCGTGAGCGAGCCGGCGCCCGGACGCAGCGACCGCGGGGCGGCCAGCGCGGGGGCGATCGAGGGCAGCAGGCGGGCCGCGTAGTCGAGCACCTCGCGCGGCACGCGGAAGCCGAGCGTCAGCTCGGTCACCTCGCCCTCGTCCTGGCCGAGGTGCTTCAGCACGGTCTCCCACGAGGTGGTGGACCACGGCGTGGTGCCCTGGGCCAGGTCGCCGAGCACGGTGGCCGAGCCGTTGCGGCAGCGCCGGCCGAGCGCCCGCAGCTGCATCTCGGACAGGTCTTGCGCCTCGTCCACGACGAGGTGGCCGAGGGACGGGGTGCGCTCCATGAGGTCGCGCAGCTCGTCGAGGAGCGCGGCGTCGGCGGCCGACCATTTGGCGGACTTCCAGCTCCGATAAGGCTTCCGCCAAAGCAGCATTTCCTGCTCGTCAGGCGACAAATCAGTTTTGGCGGCTTTTGTGAGGAATTCCGGATCGGACAACAGGCGGTGCAGGACCTGTTCCGGCGTCAGTTTCGGCCACACCGCGTCGACGAGCTGCTTGACGGGCCTCGACCTGGCCACCGCGTCCTGGACCCGGTCGTCGGGCGACTCGCCGCGCTGCTCCATCCGCACGAGCACCTGGTGGGCCAGGCGCTGGGCCAGCGCGGCCCGCCCCGGCGAGTAGCGGGTGGTGCCGCGCAGGGAGGCCACCATCTCGCGCACCTCGTGGTCGGCGACCCGGTAGCGGTAGGCGCCCTTCGTGAACACCAGGCCGTCCTCGGGCTTGACGATGTGCATCCACAGCGCCCGTTCGAGCACCGCGGCCATCCTGGCGTCGCCCTTGACCGCGGAGACCATCGGGTCCTCCTCGGCGGCGTGCTCGCCGAGCAGCCCGGCCACGGTGGTCTGGTCGACCTTGACCTCGCCCAGCGCGGGCAGGACGGAGGAGATGTAGGACAGGAACGCCCGGTTCGGGCCCACGATCATCACGCCCGACCTGGCCAGTCGCTCGCGGTGGGTGAACAGCAGGTACGCGGCCCGGTGGAGGCCCACGGCGGTCTTCCCGGTGCCGGGGGCGCCCTGGACGCACACGGTCTGGGCCAGCGTCGCGCGGACGATCTCGTCCTGGTCGGGCTGGATGGTGGCCACGATGTCGCGCATCGGGCCGGTGCGCGGGCGTTCGATCTCCTCGGTGAGGATCTTCGAGGGGCCGACCTCGCCGCCCTCGCCGAGCGGCTCGTCCTCGAACGCGGTCAGCGCGCCGCCGTGGTAGCCGAAGCGGCGGCGGCGGACGACGCCCATCGGGTCGGCCGGGCTGGCCTGGTAGAACGCGCGGGACACCGGCGCGCGCCAGTCGATGACCAGCGGCCGGCTGGTGCCGTCGTGCACGTGGCGGCGGCCGACGTAGAGGGTGCCCGGCAGGTCGTCGCCGCCCTCGCGGTCGAGGCGGCCGAAGAACAGCGGGGTGTCCGGATGGTCGGCCAGGGCGGCCACGCGCTGGTCCAGCAGCGACTGGAGGATCTGCTGCGAGACCCAGTCGCCGGCCGCGTCGGCCGACAACGACTGGGCGTGGGCCCGCATCGCCTTGAGCGCGGCCCTGGACTCGGCCAGGTGGGCCTGCTCGGCGGCGAGCACGTCGGAGGGTATGTCGGGAGCCAGTTGGTGTGTGGGCATGCGAAAGCGCCTCCCATGCTGGAAAACGGAGGTGGTCAAGGCAGCGAATCGACTAGTTTAACGGCGGCCGCGCGGCGCCTCCAAAACATTTACCGGCGCGCGGCGGGGTACGGAGGGAAGGTGGCGCGGCTTCGCCTGGTCCTCTCGCCGATGATCCCCACGGTCGCGAGCTTCCTGCTGGCGGCGCTCTGGGGGATGTCGGTCTTCGCCGGTTGGGGGCTGGAGGCGTTCTGCGCGGGCGGCGAGTCCCCGGCGGCGTGCTCCCGGCGGCTCGGCGCGGTCTGCGCGGTGTCGGGGGTGTTCGCCGTGCCGGCCGCCTGCGCCACGCTGGCCGCCTGGCTGGTCCCGGCAGCCCGGCGAGACCC
The DNA here is from genome assembly GCF_053596515.1 of Nonomuraea sp. NPDC001684. NCBI lineage: Bacteria > Bacillati > Actinomycetota > Actinomycetes > Streptosporangiales > Streptosporangiaceae > Nonomuraea > Nonomuraea sp. NPDC001684. The sequence goes on along the minus strand of NZ_JBSFGJ010000038.1, from coordinate 33,919 downwards.
GCGCACGTTCGGCCGCCTCATGGGGACGGGGGTCGCCGCGTGGATCGTCGCCGGCGCGGTGCTGTTCCTCGGCGGCCTGCTGGCCGGCTAGCGAACCCGGCAAAGAACGTATCTCTGAGTGAACGTGGGAATACCGAAAAAGTCGGGCATTTCAGGTGCGTTTGTCGGATCATGGGGGTATGTCGCAGGCGGCGTGATAGTACGCAGGTGAGGGGGGTGGTTCGATGTCGACGACCCGTGGAGTCTCGTGGACGTGACATAAGCGCCGTGCCTGGCCGCTCAGGCAACGAGCGGCCGGGCATTCAACCGGTCACACCTCGCCGTGCACGTCGTCGGCGTCGATGATCTGGTAGGCGTATCCCTGCTCGGCCAGGAATCGCTGCCGGTGGGCGGCGAACTCCTGGTCGACGGTGTCCCTGCTGACCACCGTGTAGAACCGGGCGCCACCGCCGTCGGCCTTGGGCCGCAGCACCCGCCCGAGCCGCTGGGCCTCCTCCTGCCGCGACCCGAACGTGCCCGACACCTGGATCGCGATGGCCGCCTCGGGCAGGTCGATGGAGAAGTTCGCCACCTTCGACACCACCAGGACCTGGATCTCCTTGTCACGGAACGCCTGGTAGAGCCGCTCGCGCTCCTTGACCCTGGTCTCGCCCTTGATGACCGGCGCGTTGAGGTGCTCGCCGAGCTCGTCGAGCTGGTCGATGTACTGGCCGATGACCAGCACCTGCTCGCCCAGATGCCGCCGGACCAGCGCCTCGGTCACGTACGTCTTGGACGGCGTGGTGGCGCAGTAGCGGTAACGCTCCTCGGCCTCGGCCATCGCGTACGCCAGCCGCTCCTCGTCGGTCAGCGTGACCCGCACCTCGACGCAGTCGGCCGGCGCGATCCAGCCCTGGTTCTCCATCTCCTTCCACGGCGCGTCGTAGCGCTTGGGGCCGATGAGGGAGAACACGTCGCCCTCGCGGCCGTCCTCGCGCACGAGCGTCGCGGTCAGGCCCACCCGCCGGCGGGCCTGGAGGTCGGCGGTCATCCGGAAGATGGGCGCGGGCAGCAGGTGGACCTCGTCGTAGACGATCAGGCCCCAGTCGCGCGCGTCGAACAGCTCCAGGTGGCTGTAGACGCCCTTCCGCCTGGTCGTCATCACCTGGTACGTGGCGATGGTGACCGGGCGGATCTCCTTCTTGTTGCCGGAGTACTCGCCGATCTCGTCCTCGGTCAGCGAGGTGCGCTTGAGCAGCTCGGTCTTCCACTGGTGGGCGCTGACCGTGTTGGTCACCATGATCAGCGTGGTGGCCTGGGCGTGGGCCATGGCCGCCGCGCCCACGATGGTCTTGCCCGCGCCGCAGGGCAGCACGACCACGCCGGAGCCGCCGTGCCAGAAGGCGTCGGCCGCCTCGCGCTGGTAGGGGCGCAGCTCCCAGCCGTCCTGGAGCAGCTTGATGGGGTGGGCCTCGCCGTCGACGTAACCGGCCAGGTCTTCAGCGGGCCAGCCCAGCTTGAGCAGCGCCTGCTTGACGTTGCCGCGGTCGCTCGGGTGCACGATGACCGAGTCGGCGCCGAGGCGCTCGCCCAGCATCGGCTGGATCTTCTTCGAGCGCAGCACCTCTTCGAGCACCGCGCGGTCGGTCGAGGTCAGGACCAGCCCGTTGACCGGGTCCTTCTCCAGGCGCAGGCGCCCGTAGCGGGCCATGGTCTCGGCGATGTCGACGAGCAGCGCGTGCGGCACCGGGTAGCGGCTGAAGCCGATCAGCGCGTCGACGACCTGCTCGGCGTCGTGGCCGGCGGCACGCGCGTTCCACAGGGCGAGCGGCGTGACGCGGTAGGTGTGGACGTGTTCAGGCGCTCGTTCGAGCTCGGCGAACGGCGCGATCGCCTTGCGGCACGCGTCGGCCTTCTCGTGGTCGACCTCGAGCAGCAGCGTTTTGTCCGACTGGACGATGAGCGGGCCGTCGTTCACGGACATCCCTTCCTACGGTTGACCCTTATCCAACACACACGACGGCAGGAACAGTCCCGGAACGGGTAATCGATCAGTCGTCCAGGCGGCCGGTGAGGCCCAGGAAGAGGAAGAGCCCGACGTTCAGCACGAAACCGGCGCCGAACAGCACCCAGCTCCAGACCAGCAGCGAACGGGCGCTCCTCGGCTGCTCGCGGACCCGCGTCAGCGCCACGGCGGCCAGGATGCCGCCGGGCAGCCCCAGCACGTTGAGGCAGGAGGCGAGGGACAGGAAGTTGAGCACGACGGCGACGATCGCGGCGGCCTGCGGGCCCTCGTCGCGCCGCGGCGGCACGCCGTAGCCGTAGCCGTACTGCGGAGGCGGCTGCTCGCCGTAGGGCGCCCCGTAAGGCAGGTGCGGGTAGCCGGACGGATCTTCTTGACTCACGTTCACCTCCAGACAGGTCAACGTTTATCACGGAATACGGGCGCGCCCGACCCGGTGTGCGCGGACGGTCACAACCGCCCGCGCAGGGCCTTCCTGTCGAGCTTGAGCACGCTGGTGACCGGGATCGTCTCGACGAAACGCACCTCGCGCGGGTACTTCACCCGTCCGACCCGGTCGCGCGCCCACTCGATGAGCTCCTCGGCGTTCTCCTCGGCCCCCGGTCTGAGCTGCACGAACGCCACGACCTCCTCGCCCAGCCGCGGGTCGGGACGGCCCACGACGCCCGACATGACCACGTCGGGGTGCTGGTTGAGCGCGTCCTCGACGTCGCGCGGGAAGACGTTGAAGCCGCCGCGGATGATCAGGTCCTTCTTGCGGTCGACGATGTAGAGGTAGCCGTCGTCGTCCACGCAGCCGATGTCGCCGGTGCGCAGCTCGTCGCCGACCAGCGCGGTGCCCTCGGGGTCGGGTTCGTGCTCGCCCCAGTAGCCGAGCATCAGGGAGTCGCCGCTGACGCAGATCTCGCCGACGTCGCCGCACTCCACCGCTTCGCCCGCGGCGTCGCGGATGGTGATCGTGTAGCCGGCCAGCGGCAGGCCGACGCTCCCGGGCCGGCGCCTGCCCGGCGGGTTGAAGGTGGTGACGGCGCTGGTCTCGGTCAGGCCGTAGCCCTCCAGGATCTGCGTGCCCGGCATCCGGCGTTCGAACTCCTGCAGCGCCTCCCGGCCCAGCGGCGCCGCGCCGCAGGTCAGGTAGGCCAGGTCGGGGAGCGGGTGCGACTCCAGCGGCTGGGCCAGGAGCATGTGGATCATGGCGGGCACCACGGTGCCGTACTGGACGTGCTGCTCGGCGGCCAGGCGCAGGAACGCCTCCGGCTCGAACCAGCGCATGAGCACGGCCTGCTGGGGCTCGGTCGCGTGCAGGCCGGCCACGGTGATGATCAACCCGTACGCGTGCGAGAGCGGCACAGGCACGATCGCACGATTTTTCCCCTCTTGATGGGATATTTCGTACGCGTCCTTCGCCACCTGCCAGAGGCCGCGATGGCTCAGCATGACCCCCTTCGCGACGCCCGTGGTGCCGCCGGTGTACATGAGCGCGGCCAGGTCGCCGGGGTCCCTGCGCACCGGTCCGTGCTCGGTGGCCCTCTCCAGCTCGGCCGTGTCCACATGGATCGGGACGTCCACCGCCGCGGCCCGTACGGTCTCCACGAGCTCGGGCGAGGTGACGACGGCGGCCGCGCCGCTGTCGAGCAGGATGTGCCGCAGCTCCTCGGCCCCCACCAGGAAGACCACGGGCGTGACCACCGCGCCCGCCGCCCACAACGCCTGGTAGACGATCGGGACCTCGGGGGACGTCGCCATCATCACGACCACCCGGTCGCCCGGCCGGACCCCGGCCTCGACGAACCCGCCGCACATCCGGCGCGCGCGCCCGGCCAGCGTGTGGCTGCGGTGCCAGACCCCTTCGTAGAACACCGAGTCGTGGTCGTCGAAGCGGTTCCATGACTCCTCGGCCAGCTGGCCCAGCGTTTGCTCGGTCACATGCACAACCTGATCGGAGGCGCCGCGCGCAGTCAACCCTGAACGTTCACACGTCCCCCCTTGACTGACGATTGTGGACGATGCTCTCATGCCGAGTAAATGTCCAATATCGGCCTAGAAGGTCATTCGAGTTTTCGGGTGGCGCTAGATCGTGTATTGGTGGGACAACTAGGGTTCCGTGCTACCAGATGGCCTGTCGCGGTTCTTGTCACCGGCCCGTCGCCCAGAGCAATGGAGGACATGATCGACATGCGCGCGCCGGCGGCCGTGGCCGCGAGCTTCGCGAGGAATGCCTGGTCAGAACGGTGGCTGCCGGGCGGCGCACGGTCAATCCATAAGCCGGGGAAACAAGTCGCCGGACAAAGAAGTTCGCGAAAGACATTTTCCACAGTCAACGTCCCAGTCAGGCCCGAGGTGACTTCGTGATCGACACGCCTGAGGCAGGCGAGAGCGACCTCGACGACAAAACGCTCACCGAGCTTGTCATCGCCATCAACGAGCAGCTCCGGCCTCTGGTCGTCCCGGTGGCCCGCGACCTCGACCGGCGCGCGGCCGACACCCTGCTGCGCTCCTACCTGGAGCCCGCCGGCTTCGCCGACGCGGTGCGTCGGCTGTCCATGCGGCATCTGCTCGTCCTGGTGGGGGAGGCGGACCTGGGCAAGCGGCTCGGCGCCATCGCCCTGCTGTCGCGCATGTCGCTGGCCGAGGGCAGGATCACCGTGCTCTCGCCGGCCGGCAGCGCCGCCGACCTGCTCGCCAGGACCGAGTACGGGCCGGGGCGGGCGTACCTGCTGCACGACTGGATCGCCGGCAGCACCGACCCCAGCGAGCTGCTCGACCTGGCCCGCAAGCTCGCCGAGCTGGGGTCGTACCTGGTGATCACCCGGAACGGCGTCCCGTCGCAGGCGGTCGAGGTGGAGCAGCCGTGGTGCGCGCCCGACCCCGGCGAGCTGTTCGATCTGTACCTGAGCGCGTTCGGCGGCCGGAGCGCCCCGGCCGGGGCCGCCACCGCCCGGGTCCGCGCGCTGGCGCTGCGCACGCCCGCCGAGGTCGTCCGCCTGGCCACGCGCCTGGTGCGGGACGACGAGCCCGCGGGCGAGGAGGTGGCCGCCTGGTTCGACACCAAGCCGCCGATGCGCGAGGTGCGGGCGGTGGCGGCGCTCGCGTTCGCGCACGGGCTGCCCGAGCCGGAGTTCGCCCGCCGGCTGGCCGCGTTCGAGCGGAGCCGGGAGACCCACGAGCCGGGGCCGGGGCCGACCGGCGCGCCGCACCCGCTGATCGCCGTGCACGACGGTCTGGTCGTCTTCCGCGTTCCGGGCCACCGCGCCCAGGTGCTCGGCGAGCTGGTCGCCCGGTACGGCTACTGGTTGTGGCAGCCGCTGCGCGAGTGGGTGCGCTCGCTGGCCCTCCAGGGGGACGACGTGCGCGCGCGGGCGGCCGAGGGCGTGGCGTTGCTGGCCGCCTGGTCGTTCAGGGAGGCGCGGCAGGAGTTCCTGGAGGTGTGGGCCCGGGGGCGGGCGGGCGAACGGCTGGCGGCGGGCGGTGCGCTGTCGTACATGTGCGCCGACGACGCCCTCGCCCCCGAGGCCCTGCGCCTGGCGCTCACCTGGGCCCGCGACCCGGCCGACCCGCGGGCGGCCGCGGCGGTCGCCGGGCTGTGCGGCGGGCTGTCCCTGCGCTACCCGGCCGACGCGGCGGCCCAGCTGCGCCGCCTGGCCGCCGGGGACGGCCCCGCGGCCCGGCTCGCGGCCCACGCGCTCACCCGCCACCCCTGACCCGGACGCGGGCCGGGAAGGCGGATCAGAGGCCCGCGACCCCGGTGATGCGATGGAGGGCGAAACGGTGGACGGCCGCCCTGGTCTCGTCGTACGCGGTCAGGTAGCCGCCCTCCATCCGGGCTGGCTCCAGGATGCGCGAGGTGGCGTTGCCCTGCGAGTCGAGGTAACCGATCCACACCCGTACGCCCTGCTTGATGGCGTCCTGGAGGGCCGAGATCGTGGCGGTGGCGGGGCCCCGGGGCACCGCGCCGCCCGGGGCGTCGACCGGCTCGCGGCGTGCCAGGTGAGCGGCGTCGCCCGCGCGCAGCGCGCGGACGGCCGCCGAGGCCACCTCGGGATCGAGCCCGCTGACCGAGGCCACGGCGCGTACGGGCGCCACCCCCTCGGTGCGCCTGCTGTCGAGCTGGGAGATGATCACGTCGCCGTCGAGCGACTCGGCGACCGGCGCGTACCCCATGGCCCGCAGCGAGTCCACCAGCGCCGCCCTGGACGAGCGCGAGGCGATCACCGTGGGGGCCAGCCGGCGCAGGCGCAGCGCGGCGGCGCGGCGGTCGGCGGTGATCTGGTCGAGCAGCGCCGGATCGTCGCACCGGACGTAGGCGCTGGCCGTGCCCACCCGGATCCGCCCGTGCCGCCGGGCCACGTCCGTCACCAGGTACGACAGGGCCTGCGGCACCGGCGTGGCCGAATGGCGGGCCAGCATCGCCAGCAGCTCCTCGCCGCCGTGCCCGGCGTCGAGCGCCCGCCGGATCGAGCCCTCGCCGAACCGGTAGACGGTCGCCCCGCCCTTGGACTCGACGTCGGCGGTGAGCGTCATCCAGCGGTTGAGCTCGCTGGTCAGCGGCCCGGGGGCGACGGCGGTGAGGTCGGCCTGCAGCAGCACGTGGTCGACCGGCTCGGGCAGCAGCGGCGCGAGCAGGCCGGCCGCGTCGCCGCCGTCGAGCAGCGCCCGTCCGTGGCCGGACAGCGTGCCGAGCCCGGTCACGCCGATCTGCTCGGCCTCGCGCAGCGCGAACTCGGTGAGCTGCTCGCGCAGCGGCCCGCGCCGGCGCGGCTGCTCCCAGGCCAGGCGTTCGAGCACCGAGTCGCGGTCGGGCGCGAGGCCAGGCGCGGCGGCCAGCACGCCGAGGGCCGCCGTGCGCACCCCCGGTGCGGAGGCCCGGCGCAGGTCGGTGTGCAGGGCGTTGAGCGGCCGGTCGCGGTCGTCGCGCTCGCCGACCAGGCCGGGCACGCGGTCCATGTGCAGCCAGGCCGCGGCGAGCGTCACCCAGCGGTCGGCGGTGGCCCTGACCCGCCACAGGTCGTAGCCGGAGGTCGGCAGCCACTCGCCGTCGACGCCGCCGCCCGCGGCGACCAGCCCCGCCGCGTGCGCCACCTCGACGACCAGCGCCGCCGCCCATTCGGGCAGGTCGAGGTCGGTCGCGGTGCGCTTCATGTCGCGTACGCCGAGCCCGCCGGTGCGCAGCACCCCCGGCGGATCGATGCTCCACCGCTCGCACAGCTCCTCCACGGACCTGACGAACGAGAACGCCTGGCCCGCCGCCGTACGGTCGGCCAGCTGGCGGTCGCGCGCGACCCCGCCCAGCGCGGGCGGCACGGCGAGCAGGTCGCGGTGGACGCGCCCGCCGCGCAGGTGCAGGCCCACCTCGCGGGGCAGCGTCACGCTCTCCTCGCCGGTGGCCGCGAGCAGCCCGCGCGCCAGCAGCTCCTCGATGGGCGAACGGGCCGAGGCCACGCGCACCTCGCGCCTGGCGTTGGGCACCCGTCCGGTCGGCGGCCCCCACACGAGCTGGTCGAGCGCGCCCCTGGCCTCGGGCGAGACCGCCGCCACCAGGGCGTCGGGCGCGGACAGCGCGGCGGCCAGCCGCTCCTTGCCTGGCCCGTCGGTGCCGGGGGCGACGTCGTCGGCCATCTCGTCGAGCTGCTCGGGCGGGTGGTGCCGGAACACGTCGACGACCCTGGGGCCGAGCCCGGCGGGCTCCTCCAGGACCTTGCGCACGCCCGGCCCGAGGTCGAGCGCGTTGTCGGGGCCGAAGACCAGCGCCAGGTCACGCAGCCGGTCGAGGGCCGCGGTCAGCGCGGGCTCGGGTCTGCCCGCCGCCAGCGCCCGCCCGATCAGGCCGCGCAGCGCCGCCTTCGTCACCGGCCCGTCCTGTACGGCCAGCGTCTCGACGACGGCCAGCGTGAACCGGTCGAGCCGGTCGAGCACCCTGCCGATCGCCGAAGGGCTGGCGGCCCGCGCGGCCAGCCCTTCCAGATGCGCGGGCACCGGAGTGATCAACTCAGGCCGCGCGGAGACGAGCGCCCGAAGCTGTTCGTCGGTGCGCCCCCTGATCCACTCCGTGAACTCCATCGTTGCCATGGTATGTCCCGCCTGATCGGGGCAGCATTGCCAGACGTGATAGAGCGCGCGGACCAAATGGTGCTGAACTACGTCAGCAGGGCGGCCGACGCGGCGCACGGCGTGCTCAGGGCCGACCAGCGGCTCGACTTCGCCCGACGGCTGCGGGCCAGGATCGAGGCGGAGCGGCGGGGCAGCCAGGACGCCCGGGACGTCGCCAAGGTGCTGACGCGCTTCGGCGACCCGGTGGCCCTGGTGGAACGCGAGGCCCGCCGCCTGGCCGACCCAGCCGCGGCCCCCACCGACCCAGCCATCGGCCCGCCCGCCGGCCCGCCAGCCGACCAGCTCGCCGACCAGCCAGCCGGACGGCGCGGCGAGTCCGCCCCGAGGGCGTCCGCCGGGCCGCGGCCCACCCTGCGCCTCCCGGCCGTCCGGCCCGGGACCGGCCGCGCGGCGACCGGCCCGGCGGCGACCGGCCGCAGGGGCGTCGGGAGCGTGGTCAGGGGGCGGCCGCGCGACCTCGCCGCCCTCGTGGTGCTGGCGCTGGCCGCGCTGCTGGTGCCGGTGGGGCTGCCGGCCGTGGCGATCTTCCAGGTGCCGGTGCTGGTGTGGGCGGCGGGGGCGGCGGCCGTGCTGTTCAGCGACACGTGGACGGCGGGCGACAAGCTGGCCGGGGCCGGGGCGCCGCTGTTCGGCTACACGGTCGGCGGCGTGCTCGTCGGGGGGTTCCAGGCGGCCGAGCCGGGGCCGGCGGCGTTCGTCGCCCGGTTCTTCGAGGTCAGCGGGGTCATGTTCATGATCGGTACGGCCCTGGGCGTCGCCTGGCTGGCCTACCGGCTGCTCGACGTCAGCTGACCGGCGCGGGGCTGGGGAGCAGCCCGACGGCCAGACGTACCCAGGCGGCGACGAACTGGTCCTTCTCCGCGTGGCCCGGCATCTCGCCCACGGTCTCCTGGAACAGCCGGTAGTGGACCACCGAGCCGCCGAGCACCGCGGCGATGCCCGTCCAGTCGACCTTGACGTCGGCGTACTCGGGCTGGGCGCGGAACCAGGTGGTGATCGCGTCGAACATGGGTTGCAGCAGCCCCTCGCGGACCACCGCGACCAGCTCGGGGAACTGGCTCAGGTCCCGGAAGAACACCCGGGTGAGCTCCGACTCCTCCCGCACCTTGGCCAGGCCCGCCCGGCACAGCAGCGACAGGCGGTCCTCCAGGCCGGCGGCGGCCTCCATGGTGCTCAGCTCGGCCAGGCTCTCGGCGACCTGGCTCCTGGTGCGGGCGGCATGCTCGTTGATCGCCGCCGCGAGCACCTCGTACTTGGACTTGAAGTGCCTGTAGAGCCCGCCCGCGCCGGGGGAGAGCCCTGAGGCGGCCTCGATCTCGGCCACGGAGGTGGCGGCGTAGCCACGCTCGGCGAACAGCCGCAGGGCCTCGTCGATGATCCGCTCACGGGTCGATCTGGTCATGTCTGTGCAGATACCTCCGCAACGAGAGTAGTCGTCAGGGCGCGGTGCGCCTGACCAGGCCCGCCAGCGCCGAACCGGCCACGACCCACACCAGCGCGGCCAGCCCGTCGTTGACGAGCGTGGTCCAGCGCGGGTCGGCGAGCTGGAACAGGTCGGCCAGGCCCAGCGAGAGCCCAGAGGCCAGCGACTCGACGAGCTGGTACCAGCCGTTGGCCGGATTGGCCCGGAACACCGTGAAGACGCCGTGCAGCGCCAAGGAGAGCGCCGCCAGCCTGGACGCGAGCCGCACCGCGTACGCCACGAGCGACACGGCCCGCCGCCAGGCCGTCACCGGCGTGCCGCGCGGCCGGGCGGGCCGATGGGGACGGGGAGCGGCGGCGACGAGCCGGTCTTCCGCGCCGGGCGTGCGGGGGGGTCTCTGACACGGTCACTCCTCTCCGATAAGTAATTCCTTTCTGCCCATTCCCAGAGTCCCACAACAAGGGTCGTTACCGACGTGGATGCGGCGTTTGGCATCCTGCACGGGTGACTACCTCAGTGGGTTTCGACCTGGACATGACATTGGCCGACACGCGATCAGGCATCGCGGCCGTTTACGACGAGCTGTCAAGCCGTTTGGGCGTGCACATCGACAGCGGTGAGATCGTCACCCGGCTGGGGCCGCCGCTGGAGTACGAGCTGGCCAACTGGATGCCGGCGGAGGCCATTCCCGCGGCCGCCGAGCTGTTCCGGGAGATCTATCCCGCGGTGGGCGTTCCGGTGCACACCGCGATGGCGGGCGCGTACGAGGCCATCGCCGCCGTACGGGCCCGCGGCGGCCGGGTGATCGTGGTGACGGGCAAGAACCCGCGCGACGCCGCCGGCACCGTCGAACTGCTCGGGCTGGCCGTGGACGAAGTGGTCGGATCGGTGTTCGGAGCCGCCAAGGGAACGGCACTCGCGCGCTTCGGCGCGGCGGCTTATGTTGGTGACCATGTCGCCGACATCGAGGCGGCACGCGCGGGCGGCGCCATGAGCGTGACCGTCGCGACGGGCCCTTACACGGTGGGAGAGCTGCGTGAGCACGGAGCCGATGTGGCGCTCGCCGACCTGACCGAATTCGCCGACTGGTTCGCCGGATGGCGTGCGCGCGACGAACTACGGTAATTGCCGGGCATTTTCCCGGTCGCCTCCGCGCGCTTCGGGGCATAACCTACATCCATTCATCCTTTTCGACTGTTTGAACGAGGTCCTCCTGTGCCGAGTGGCAAGGTCAAGTGGTACGACGCCGACAAGGGTTTCGGCTTCCTCACCCGTGACGACGGCGGTGAGGTCTTCGTGCATTCCTCCGCGCTTCCCACAAACGCCGGCCCGCTCAAACCAGGCCAGAAGGTGGAGTTCGGCGTGGCCGAGGGCCGCCGGGGCCAGCAGGCGCTGTCGGTCCGGATCCTGGACCAGCCGCCGACCCTGGCCAAGACGAAGCCCAAGGGCAAGCGGAAGACGCCCGACGAGATGGTCGTCATCGTCGAAGACCTGATCAAGCTGCTCGACGGCGTCTCCACCTCCTACCAGCGGGGCAAGCACCCCGAGGCGGCGCACGCCAAGAAGATCGCCCAGGTGCTCAGGGCCGTCGCGGACGACCTCGACGCCTAACCGCCCGGGTTCGTCAGGGGTTTGGTGCGGTCGAGGGTCTCGGTCCGTTGCTGATCGGGGTCCTCGGCCCGCTGCCTGGCCAGCTTGGCCTCGGCCGCCCGCACCCGTCCCCGCCTGGTGACCAGCAGCCAGCCGAGCGCGCCGGTCAGCGCGACCGCCGGCGCGACGAAGCCGGCCAGGGAGCTGCGGGTCAGCGACAACACCAGCCCGAGCAGGCCGCCGAACACCCAGGCGAACTGCAGCACCGCCTCCACCACCCCGAACGTGGACGAGCGCACCTCCTCGCCGATCTCCCGCTGCACGATCGCGTCGAGCGCGAGCTTGCCCAGCTCCTGGGCGAACGCGGTGACCAGCGAGACCGCCAGCGCGGTCCACAGGCCGAACAGGACGGCCGTGGCGATCGTGGTCGCGGCCGTCACCGCCAGCGTGACCAGCACGATCACCTGGGGGGAGTGGTTGCGCGTCCAGTTGGCGACCGCGGCCCCGGCCAGGCCGCCCAGCCCGGCGGCCAGGGCGAGCAGCGCGATCGTCCTCGGCACGTCGAAGAACGAGGCGGCCGCCGCCGGCGTGGCCAGCCACGGCACCGCTTTGTCCTGGACCAGGAAGAGCAGGAAGAACACCAGGAAACCGGAGAAGATCCGCAGCGCCACGTTCGCCCAGACCGCCTCGGCCACGGCCGGGCCCACCTTGAGCAGGGTGCGCCAGCGCGGCGCCACGCCCTCCTCCTCCTGGTCGGGCGAGTCGACGTGCCGCGGCAGGCGTACGGCGGCGACGCCGAGCAGCAGGAAGGCCGGCATGGCCACGCGCAGCACCACGGCGCTGCCCAGCCACGCGGTCAGGCCCGCCCCGACCGGCACCGCCACCCCGGCCGCCACCAGCGTGAACAGCGCCACCCGCGCGTTGGCCGAGACCAGGGTGATGTCGGCGGGCAGCACGCTCGGCATGATCGCCGCCCTGGACACGTTGTACGCCTTCGACAACACCAGCACGCCCAGCGCGCCGATGAACAGCGTCGGCAGGTCGCCCGCCCCCACGGCGGCGGCCATGGCGAAGCAGAGCAGCCCCCGGCCGAACAGCGTGCCGGCCATCACGTACCGGCGCCCCGACCTGAACCGGTCGAGGATCGGCCCCACGAACGGCGCGAGCAGCCCGAACGGCAACATCGTGATGACCAGGTAGAGCGCGACCGACCCGCGCGCCTCGCCGACCGGCACGCCGAAGAACACCGTGCTGGCCAGGGCCACCGTGACCAGCGCGTCGGCGGCGCTGTTGCCGGCCGACAGCTCGATCAGCCGGCCGAGCCCGGTACGGCCCGCGCCGCCCGCGTACGTCAGCTTCCTGGTCGCCCTGCCCGCCTTGCGCGCCCCCCTGGCGGTGGCGCGGCCGGCCCGGACGGCGCCGCTCGCGGTGGCCCGGCCCGCGCGCACACCGGCGCGTCCCGCGCCGCCGATGGCCTGGCCCATCCGCCGCGAGATGTCCCGAGCCTGCTCCCAGCCACCCCCCACGCCTATCAGTCTTACCCGATTCACCCCTCTTCTCAGCTTCGGATCGGCGGTTGTGGGTCTGCCAGGTCCGCCTATGGGTGAGAATGAAGTGTGAGCGAACAGCACCTTCAGGCGGAGGCGGCCCGATGAGCCGCACCCGGGCCCGCGTCCCCGCTCCCGACCAGGCCTGCGTCGCCGCAGTCGATCTGGCGCGCGCCGCGGCGCAGGAGCTGGCGCACCCGGGCGAGGCCGGCGAGCACCTCGGCTTCGAGAGCGAGGGCGACCGGATCGTCACCCACTACTTCGCCTGCCTCGATCGGGCCTATCGCGGCTGGCGGTGGGCCGTCACGGTCACCCGCGCCTCGCGCGCGAAGAAGGTCACGGTCAGCGAGGCCGTGCTGCTGCCCGGCTCGGGGGCGCTGCTCGCCCCCGAGTGGCTGCCGTGGAGCGAGCGGCTGCGGCCGGGCGACCTGGGCGTCGGCGACCTGCTGCCGACCCCCGACGACGACGACAGGCTGGCGCCCGGTTTCACCGAGCTCGACGAAGATGCCGACCGTCAGATGGTTTTCGAGTACGGCCTGGGCCGAGCCCGTGTGCTCTCGGCCATCGGCAGAGACCGGGCTGCCAGACGCTGGCACGCGGGCGAGCACGGGCCGCACACTCCGATCGCACACGCCGCGCCCGCGCAGTGTTCCACCTGCGGGTTCTACTGGCTGCTCTCCGGTGAGCTGCGGCTGTCGTTCGGCGTCTGCGCCAACGAGTACGCCCCCGACGACGGCAAGGTCGTCGCCGCCGACCACGGCTGCGGCGCCCACTCGGAGGCGGCCGTGCTGCCCCCGCCGGTCGAGCAGGCCATCCCGATCCTCGACGACCTGGGTTACGACCTGATCGAGGAGGAAGAGGGCTCGGTGGACGGATCCGCCACCGATGAGGAGCTCGGCCACTCCTGACCGGAGCACGGGCGCGAGCGCGGGCACGGCGGTTTCGTCGGTCAGGGGGGCTAACCTACCCTGGCCCCTCTTCACTCGACCAGGATCGTGATCGATGACCGACACCTTTGGCACTGACCGGATGCGAGCCGCCGTCCTCTCCGCCTGGACGGCCTCGCCCGCCCGCTTCCGCGAGGACGCCAACGCCGAGGAGGACTTCGCGCTCGGCGGCTACCGCGACCGGCTGATCGTCGAGCTCGCCCAGAACGCCGCCGACGCGGCGCTGCGCGCGGGGGTGCCAGGGGTGTTGCGGCTGACATTGCGCGGCGACGTGCTGACGGCCGCCAACACCGGCGCCCCGCTCGACGCGACCGGCGTGGAGGGCCTGTCCACGTTGCGCGTGTCGGGCAAGCGCGACGAGATCGGCGCGGCCGGCCGGTTCGGCGTGGGCTTCGCGGCCGTCGTCTCCGTCTGCGACGAGCCGGCCATCGGCTCGCGCGGCGGCGGCTCGGTGCGCTGGTCGCGGGCCGGCACGTCCGAGCTGGTCGCGGGCATCCCCGTGCTGGCGGGCGAGCTGGCCGACCGGGCGGGCCACGTGCCGCTGCTCAGGCTGCCGTTCGACGCGCCGCCGCTGGAGGTGCCGGGCGGGTTCGACACGCTCGTCCGGCTGCCGCTGCGCGACGCCGCGGCGGTCGACGCCGTCCGCGTCATGCTGGCCGAGACCAGCCCGGCGCTGCTGCTCGGCCTGCCCGCGCTGGAGGCCATCGAGATCGACCTCGACGGCGCCACCCGGACGGTCGTGGCCGACGGCTGGCACGTCGTGTCGGACTCCGGCGAGTTCACCCCCGACGAGGTCGCCAGGCTGTTCGCGGACCGGCCCACCGAGGAGCGGGCGCGGCCCTTCTGGTCGCTACGCTGGGCGGTGCCCGTCACCGGCACCGGCGAGCCCGGCCCGCTGCCCGCCGCCGTGCCGCCCGTCGTGCACGCCCCGACGCCGAGCGACGAGCCCGTCGACCTGCCCGCGCTGCTGATCGCGTCCTTCCCGATGGCCACCGACCGGCGGCACGTCGCCAAGGGGCCGCTCACCGACTTCCTGGTCGAGCGGGTGGCCGACGCCTACGTCCGGCTGCTGGGCGAGCTGCCTCGCACGTCCAGGCTGCTCGACCTGGTGCCGTCGCTCATGGGCAAGGGCGAGCTCGACGCGCGCGTCCGGCGGGCCGTGCTCGAACGCCTGCCGTCCGCGCCGCTGCTGCCCGCGTTGTCGGCGCCCGCGCCCGCGGTCCAGACGCCGTCCTTCGCCGAGGCCGAGGTCTACGAGCCCGACGCCGAGTGGCGGGTCGAGCATCCGGCGCGCGAGCCCGAGGGCGACGGCTGGGTGGTCGCGGGCCGGGAGGCGGCCGTCGTGGCCGGGGCCACCGCCGAGCTGCTCGACACCGTGGCCGATTTCGTGCCGGGGCTGCTGCCCGCCGGATGGCCGGCCAGGCATCCGGCCATGGTCGCCCTGGGCGTGCGCCGGGTGGAGCTGGCCGACGTGGTCGACCTGCTGTCTGGGGAGGCCGTGGAGGCGCGTGAGCCGTCCTGGTGGCGCTCCCTGTACGCGGTGCTGCCCGCCGACGACCCCGAGTCGCTGGGCGCGCTGCCGGTGCCGCTGACCGACGGCCGCGTGGTGCGCGGCCCGCGCGGCACGCTGATCCTCACCGACGGCGGCGCCGACCTCGACCTCACCCCGCTCGGGCTGCGCATCGTGCATCCGGAGGCGGCCCATCCGGCGCTGCTGCGGCTGGGCGCCGCCGAGGCCACCCCGCGCACGGTGCTCGAAGACCCGCTGACCAAGGCGGCCGTCGCGCAGTCGCTCGACAGCGCCGACCCCGAGCCGGTCGCGCGGGCGGTGTTGTCGCTGGTGGCGGCGTCCGGGCTGGTTCCCGGCGAGGCGCCGTG
Organism: Nonomuraea sp. NPDC001684; assembly: GCF_053596515.1. Classification (NCBI taxonomy): domain Bacteria; kingdom Bacillati; phylum Actinomycetota; class Actinomycetes; order Streptosporangiales; family Streptosporangiaceae; genus Nonomuraea; species Nonomuraea sp. NPDC001684. The sequence goes on along the minus strand of NZ_JBSFGJ010000038.1, from coordinate 18,424 downwards.
GCTGGCCGAGCTGGCGCTGCGCGGCGCCGACGGCGAGCTCTACGCGGCCGGTGAGCTGATGCTCGCCGACGGCGCCCTGGCCGGGCTGCTGGCCCCCGACACCCACCTCGGCGTGGCCGCGCCCGAGCTGGAGGAGACCTACGGGGCGCGGGTGCTGGCGGCGGCGGGCGTGCTCGACGGGTTCGCCGTCGCCCACGACTCCGACGTGCTGCTCGACCCCGACGACTGCGACCACGACCTCGACGGCGAGACCGACTGGCTCGACCACGTGCTCGACCTGCTGCCCGACCTCGCGGTGCCGCCGGTGGTGGCCGAGTTCGCGGCGGTGCGCGACCTTGAGCTGGTGGCCGACTGGGAAGCCGCGCTGCCGCTGCTGACCCGGCCGCCGCTGCGGGCCGCGCTGCACCCGCTGCGCGTCGAGGGCGTGGAGGTGCCCTCCTACACCGCGTGGTGGCTGGCCAACCATCCGGTGCTCGGCGGCCGCAAGCCGCTTGAGCTGCGGCTGCCCGGCGCCGACCCGCTGCTGCAGGGCCTCTACGCCGACGCGCCGGCCGGGCTCGACGAGGCGGCGCTGTCGATGCTCGGCGTGCGCACCACGCTCGCCGAGCTGCTGGCCGCCCACGGCGGCCCGGAGGAGCTGCTGGAGCTGATGGCCGACCCGGCGATCGAGGTCGACCGGGCGCAGCTGCGGGCGTTGTGGATCGCGCTGGCCGCCGTCGATCCGGCCCGGGTCGAGCCGCCCTCGCGGGTGCGCGCGGTGCTCGGCGGCGAGATCGTGGTGGCCGCCGCTGAGGACGCCGTGGTGGTCGAGGCCCCCGACCTGCTGCAGCTCGTCACCGACCGGCCGCTGGTGCTGGCCTCCTACGACCTGGCCGAGGCGCTGTCGGAGCTGCTCGACCTGCCGCTGGCCGGTGAGCTGGCCAGCGGCGAGGTGACCTCGCAGGGCGAGGTGCGCGCGGTGCCGCCGCAGGTGCGCTCGCTGCTGCCCACTGCGCCCGAGACGTACGTCGAGCACGAGAAGCTGCTGGTCGACGGCGTCGCCTGCACGTGGCGGTTCTTCGAGGGCGCGGTCCACTGCACCGGCGTCGACGGGCTGGCCCGCGGGCTGGCCTGGGCCACGGGCCAGTGGAACGACCGGCTGGCCGTGGCCGCGCTGCTGCGCGACCCGGAGGCGGTGCCGCTGCTGCTGGCCGAGGCCGACCTGTCCTGAGACCGGCGGGCCGCCTCCCGTCGCGGGGGCGGCCCGCCGCGGTCAGGCCGCGGTCAGGCCGCGCAGGTGGCGCCCGCCCCCGGTCCCATCCCCGGTCAGGCCGCGCAGGTGGTGCCGGGCGCCGGCACCTTTCCGTTCAGCAGGTACGCGTCCACCGTGCGCGTCACGCAGCCGTCGCCGCTCAGGTAGGCGCCGTGGCCCTCGCCCTCGTACGTCATGAGCACGCCGGTCTTGAGCTTGGCGTTGAGCGCGGTGGCCCACTCGTACGGCGTGGCCGGGTCGCCCTTGCCGCCGATGACCACGATGGGCGCCGAGCCGGTGGCGTCGATGCGCTTGGCCGCGTCGTCGCCGGGGGTGGGCCAGTGGCCGCAGGCAGTGGCGGTGCCGTCCGCCGACAGGATGGGGAAGATCTTCTTGATCTTGTCGTCCACCCGGGCCATGTCGGCGGCGGTCGGGCGTTCGGTGGTGTCGGCGCAGGTGATGGCCTGCAGGCTGGTCATCATGGTGGAGTAGGTGCCGTCGGGCCGCCGTCCGGTGTAGGCGTCGGCCAGGGCGAGCAGGGTGGCGCCGTCGCCCTTGATCCCGGCCGCGGCGGCCTGCTCCAGCACCGGCCAGGCGGACTTGGCGTACAGCGGGGTGATGACGGCGAGCTGGGCCAGGCCGTAGGTGAGCTGCCGGTCGCCGACCTTGAGCGGCTTGCTCCTGAGCCCGTCGAGCAGCTTCTCGACGGCGCTCTTCACGGCGGCCGGGTCCTGGCCGAGGTCGCAGGTCTGGGCCACGCAGTCCTTGGCGAACGCCTCGAAGGCGTGGGCGAAGCCGGTGGCCTGGGTGACGGCGCGCTGCTCGAAGGTGACCGTGGGGTCGAAGGCGCCGTCGAGGACGAAACGGCCGACGTTCGCGGGGAAGCGGGTGGCGTAGACGGCGCCGAGGTGGGTGCCGTAGGAGAAGCCGAAGTAGTTGAGCCGCCGGTCGCCGAGCGCGGCCCTGATGCGGTCGAGGTCCTGGGCGGCGTTCACGGTGCCCACGTGGGGCAGGATCTTGCCCGAGTCCTTCTCGCAGGCGGCGGCGAACTTCTTCGACATGGCCTCGCCGTCGGCCCCCGCGGGCGCGGCGAGGAGGGCGTCGAGCTCGCCGCCGCACCTGACGCCCGCGCTGCGGTCGACGCCGCGAGGGTCGAAGCTGACGAGGTCGTAGCGGGTGCCCAGGCTGCCGAACGCCTTCGCGGCCTGGGCCAGCGTGTCGACGCCCGACCCGCCGGGCCCGCCGAAGTTGAAGACCAGCGAGCCGAGCGGGTCGCCGTTGGCCTTGATCCGGATCAGCGCCAGGTCGATCTTCTGGCCGCCGGGATTGTCGTAGTCGAGCGGCACCGGTACGGCCCCGCACTGGACGGCCTCGTCCTTCGGCAGCGGCTTGCCGTCGGGCCCGGTCAGCCCGGTGCACGGGCTCCAGGCGACGGTGCCCTTGCCGGGCCCGGCCTGCTTCGCGGGCTCACCTGTGGTGCCGCAACCGGCGAGGACGGCGGCGCCCAGCAGGATCGTCAACATCGCCTTCTTCATGCTGACCAGCCTGCCGGGACGGTGTCCGCCCAGGTAGTGGAGGGAGACATGGGTTCCTGATGACTTCGGAGATGTCCGGAAGATGATGAATGTCAACCCCGGCGCGGGCGGCTGACGAACCACATGCCGAAGAGGCCGAAGCCGACCCCGGTGGCGCAGGTCCAGATCCACCACGTGTTCTCGGGGGCCGGGCGGAAGATCAGCAGGACGATCAGGGCGACGGCCCACAGGGCGGTGCCGGCCCCGACGGCGGCCGTGTCGTTGGTCTTGATCGGCTCGGGATCGGGGCGCCACTGCTGCTTCACGTGTCCAGCCTAGCTTCCAATCGGGTCTCGATCCGATTGCGGACACTTTTCCCAGCTCACCACTACTGTCACTCTTCGGCGCGTGAGTGACATACGTAATGCAATAGACCGTTTCTTCGCAATCTCTGAACGAGGCTCCACGGTCTCCCGTGAGGTGCGCGGCGGCCTGGCCACGTTCTTCACGATGGCCTACATCGTGGTGCTGAACCCGATCATCCTCGCCTACGGCAAGGACATCGAGGGCCAGGTCATCGGTGACGGCACGACCCCGCAGGTGCCGCTGGTCGCCGCGGGCACGGCGTTCGTGGCCGGCGTCCTGACGATCATCATGGGCCTGGTCGGCCGGGTGCCGTTCGCGATGGCCGCCGGGCTCGGGCTGAACGCCTTCGTGACCTTCAACATCGCCACGATGATGACCTGGGAGGAGGCCATGGGCCTGGTCTTCCTCGAAGGCGTCATCATCGCGATCCTGGTGCTGACGGGCCTGCGGACGGCGGTGTTCCGCGCCATCCCGGCCCAGCTCAAGACCGCCATCAGCGTCGGCATCGGCCTGTTCATCGCGCTGATCGGCTTCGTGGACGCCGGTTTCGTGCGCAAGGCCGCGGGCACGCCGCTGGAACTGGGCATCGGCGGCCAGCTCACCTCCTGGCCGGTGCTCGTGTTCATCGTGGGCCTGCTGGCCACGGCCGCCATGGTGGCGCGGAAGGTCAAGGGCGCGATCCTGATCGGCATCGTCGGCTCGACCGTGCTGGCGATCGTCGTCCAGGCGGTCACCAAGGTGGGGGCGGCCGGGCCCAAGAACGCCGGCGGCTGGCAGCTCAACGTCCCCGCCCTGCCCTCGGCCGACAAGATCTTCGGGTTCCACAACCCGCTGACGCTGTTCACGGAGTTCGACCCGATCGGCGCCTTCAGCCGGATCTCCGTGCTGCTGGCCGTGCTGTTCGTGTTCACCCTGCTCATCACCGACTTCTTCGACACGATGGGCACGATCGTCGGCGTCGGCCGCCAGGCGGGCCTGGTGCAGGCCGACGGCACGCTGCCGCGGACCAGGGAGATCCTGCTCGTCGACTCGATCGCCGCGGCGGCGGGCGGCGCCGGCTCGGTCTCGTCGAACACCACCTACATCGAGTCGGCCGCCGGCGTCGGGGAGGGCGCGCGGACAGGTCTGGCCAGCGTGGTCACCGGTGCGCTGTTCCTGATCGCCATCTTCTTCGCGCCGCTGGTCGCCGTCGTGCCCTACGAGGCCGCCACGCCCGCGCTGGTCGTCGTCGGCTTCCTCATGATGACCGCCATCCGCGACATCGACTGGGACGACTACGAGATCGCCATCCCGGCCTTCCTCACCATCGTCGTCATGCCGTTCACCTACTCCATCTCGAACGGCATCGGCGCCGGCTTCATCAGCTACGTGCTGGTCAAGGTCGTGCGGGGCAAGGCGCGCGAGGTCCACCCGCTCATGTGGGGCGTCACCGCGCTGTTCGTCCTGTACTTTGCGATCGGCCCGATCCGGGCCGCGGTCGGTCTCTGACCTCGACGTCCAGGAGCCGCCCCGCGCATGTGGGGCGGCTTCGGGGTATCAAGGAGTGAGACGAACCTGACCTAGGGAAATATCTTGCCTTCGCATATAGTTAGCAAAGGTAATGAGACGTGCTAATGAACAACCAGCCCAAGATGGACCTGCGCAGCGACGCGGGCCTGGCCTCAGCCCTACGCGTGTCGATGGCAAGGCTGACCAGGCGACTCCGGCGTCAGGCGGCGGCGCACTCGCTGACGCCCACCCAGTTCGCGACGCTCGCCGCCGTGGAACGGCATTCCGGGATAACCCCCGGCGAATTGGCCGAGCTAGAGAAGGTGCAACCGCCCTCGATGACGCGCGTGATCGCCGCGCTAGAGGAACGCGGCCTGGTCGCACGCACCCCGCACCCGACCGACCGGCGTCAGGTGACCGTGACCGTGACCGAGGCCGCCCAGACGTTGCTGAAGGAGGAACGCCGCCGCAAGGAGGCGTGGCTGACACAGCGGCTGAAGGAGCTCTCGCCGGAGGAGCGGTCGATCCTGCGGCAGGCGGCGCCGATCCTGGAGAAGCTCAGCAAGATATAGAGCCTGAGCAACCCAAGACCGGGATGTTCCGGTCGCTCAAGGTTCGCAACTATCGCATGTTCGCGGCAGGTGGCGCCGTCTCCAACGTCGGCACCTGGCTGCAGCGCACCGCCCAGGACTGGCTGGTGCTCGACCTGACCAAGGGCCCGCACGGCGCGGGCGGCAGCGCGGCGGCCCTCGGCCTGGCGACCGCCCTGCAGTTCCTGCCGATGTTGTTGTTCGGGCTCTTCGGCGGCGTGCTCGCCGACCGGTACCCCAAGCGGCCCATCCTCATCGCCGCCCAGTCGATGATGGCGGTGCTCGCGCTCACCATCGGCGTGCTGACCATGACCGGCGCCGCGCAGGTGTGGCACGTGTTCGTGATGGCGTTCCTGCTCGGCCTGATCTCCTGCGTGGAGGTGCCGACCAGGCAGGCGTTCGTGGTCGAGATGGTCGGACGGCAGGACCTGCCCAACGCCATCGCCCTGAACAGCTCCATCTTCAACCTCGCCCGCGTGGTGGGCCCCGCGCTGGCCGGCATCCTGATCTCCGTGCTGGGCGGCACCGGACCGATCTTCCTGATCAACGCGCTCACCTTCGGCGCGGTGATCTCCAGCCTGGTCTTCATGCGGAAGTCCGAGCTCAACCTGTCCGAGCCGGTGCCCAGGGCCAAGGGCCAGCTCAGGGAGGGCCTGCGGTACGTGCTGCGGCGCGAGGAGCTCCTCATGCCGATACTGCTGATCGCCTTCGTGTCGATGTTCTCGCAGTCGTTCTCGATGTCGATCGCGCTGATGGCCCGCGAGGTGTTCGGCGCCGGGGCGTCGTCGTTCGGGCTGGCCTCCAGCATGTTCGCGGTGGGCGCGCTGGGCGGCGCGCTGCTGGCGGCGCGGCGGGCCAGACTCTCGCGCAAGGTGCTCTTCTCCGGGGCGATCGGGTTCGGGCTGTTCCAGGTGCTGACCGGGCTGGCCCCCTTCTACCCGGTCTATCTGCTGCTACTCGTCCCGACCGGCATCGCGTTGATCACCATCAACACGGCCGCGAACGCCAGCGTGCAGATCGCCACGTCCCCCGAGATGCGGGGCCGGGTCATGGGCATCTACATGCTGGTCTTCACCGGGGGAGCGCCCATCGGGGCGCCGCTGATCGGGTGGCTGTCGGAAGTGGGCGGGCCGCGCACGGGCGTGCTGCTGTCGGGCGTGCTCGTCCTGGTGGGCACCGGGCTCGCGGTGATGGTGACCAAGCTGATCGGCAACCGGATGGCCAGGCCGGCGCTGGCGATGGCGTGATCCGTCCCCGTCCGGGGACAATCGCATGACATGAGGCTCTTCGCGGCCGTGGTCCCGCCTGAGGAGGCGCTCGACGAGGTCGAGCGGGCCGTGGCGCCGTACGTCGGGCAGGTGCCGGGGCTGCGCTGGGCCGGCCGCCCCACCTGGCACGTCACGCTGGCCTTCTACGGCGAGGTGCCCGAACGGGCGCTGCCCGACCTCCAGGTGCGCCTGGAGCGGGCCGCCCACCGGCACACGGTGCTCGACGTGGCCCTCGCCGGGGCCGGGGCGTTCTCCTCGGCGCGGCGGGCCAGGGTGCTCTGGGCCGGGGTCGCGGGCGACCCCATGACCCGGCTGGCCGACTCGGCCCGCGCGGCCGGCCGCCGCGCGGGGGCCGTGCAGACCGACGAGAAACGGTTCCACGCCCACCTCACCCTGGCCAGGGCCCGGACGGACATCGACCTCAGAGAGCTGGTGGAGTCGCTGGCCGGGTTCGCCGGGTCGCCGTGGCGGGCCGAGCGGCTGCACCTGTTCCGCAGCCACACCGGGCCTGCGGTGAGGTACGAGTCACTCGGCGATTGGGCGCTCGCACCGGTGAAGCAGGGCTAGGCTCCAGGGCGTGGACCGTCCTCGCCCCTGGCTGCTGCCCCTCGTGCTCGGCCTGCTGTTCCTGATCGTCCTTCTCGGCGCCCTGCTGACCTGAGCCGCCCCGAGCGGCCGGGCCCGTGGTCGTGCCGGGCCCGGCCGGTCACGCCGTCACCAGGCGTAGTCCTCCGGGGCGGTGCGGTGGCCGGGGAAGATCTCGTCGAGGCGGGCCAGGGTGGCCTCGTCCAGCTCGATCTCCAGCGTGCGCATGCTGCCTTCGAGCTGCTCCAGCGTGCGCGGGCCGATGATCGGGGCGGTCACCGCGCGCTGCCGCAGCAGCCAGGCCAGCGCCACGTACGCCGGGTCCTCGCCCAGCTCGTCGCAGAGCTTCTCGTACGCCTCGATCTTGTCCCGGTGCTTGTCCAGCTCCCGCACCATGGTGTCGGAGGCGGACCGGCCCTTGTCGATCTTGCGCAGGACGCCGCCGAGCAGGCCGCCGGCCAGCGGGCTCCACGGGATCACGCCGATGCCGTAGTCCTCGCAGGCGGGCAGCACCTCCAGCTCCACCGCCCGGGTGAGCAGGTTGTAGTGGCTCTGCTCGCTGGTCAGCCCGAACGTGCCGCGCCGCGCCGCCGTCTCCTGGGCCTTGGCGATGTGCCAGCCCGCGAAGTTGGACGAGCCCACGTAGATGACCTTGCCCTGCTGCCGCAGGACCTCCATGGCCTCCCAGAACTCCTCGAACGGCGTGTTCCGGTCGACGTGGTGGGCCTGGTAGATGTCGATGTAGTCGGTCTGCATGCGCTTCAGCGAGGCGTCGCAGGCCCGGCGGATGTTCAGCGCCGACAGGCGGCGCTCGTTGGGCCAGTCGCCCATGTCGCCGTAGAGCTTGGTCGCGATGACCGTGCGCTCGCGCCGGCCGCCGCCCTGGGCGAACCAGCGGCCCAGGATGTTCTCCGTGATGCCCTCGCCCTTCTTCCAGCCGTAGACGTTCGCGGTGTCGAAGAAGTTGATGCCCAGGTCGTGGGCCTTGTCCATGATCGCGAAGGAGTCTTCCTCCGAGGTCAGCGGGCCGAAGTTCATCGTGCCGAGGCAGAGCGGGCTCACCTGGAGGCCGCTGCGTCCGAGGTTGACATAGTCCATGGGGTCCACACTAAATACCTGGAGTGCGCTCCAGGCCATAGGGTGAGTTCATGATCTGCGCGGGGTCGTCGTGATCGTCCTGCTCCGCGCCGCGCTGCCGGTCTTCCTGGCGATGGTCACCGGCATGGTGGGCACGCTGGTGGTCACGTCCGTGCTCGGCAACCACGAGACGGTCGCGCTGGCCGCCTTCGCGGTGATGACCGCGGTGCTCAACCCCGCCACCGCCGCCGTGCAGGGCGCGCTGCGGGGGCTGGGGCCGTTCGTGGCGCCGTACCGGGACGATCCGGGCGCGGCGGTCCCTGTTGTACGGGACGCGCGCTGGCTGAGCCTGGTCACGGGCACGCTGGGGGCGCTCGCCGTGATCTGCGTGCCCGCGCTCGCGCGGGTGAGCGGGGTGCCCGGCGAGGTGGTCGGCGAGCTGGGCCTGCTGCCCTGGTTCCTGGCCGCCTACCTGCTGGTCTTCGCCACGACCGGCGGCGCGAGCACGATCCTGGTGGCCCTCGGGCGCAGCCGCGACGTGTTGTGGCCCAGCCTCACCTTCGGCCTGCTGCTGAGCGTGCTGACCGCGGTGCTGGCGCCGCGGCTCGGCCTCGACGGCGTGGGCGTGGCCTGGGTGGTCGCCGGCGTGGTGGCCGCGGTCGTGGCGAGCCGCCTGCTGCGCAGGGCGCTCGGGCGGCCGATCGGTCAGGGGCGGCCCAGGGTGGCCGAGATCGTCCGGCTGGCCAGGGTCAGCGTGCCGCTGGCGGCGACCGTGCTGATCAAGTTCGGGGTGCTCGGCGTGGTCACGTTCGCCGCGGGCGCGACCGGCGCCCGCGACACCGCGGCGCACGCGGTGCTGACCACGCTCACCGGCCTCATCATGTTGGTCTCGCTGTCCGTCGCGCAGGCGTCGGTGCCCGAGGTGGCCCGCGCCGGCGACCCGGCCGGGGCGCGGCGGGCCAACCGCGCCGCCGCGCTGCTCGCCGTCGCCGGGACGCTGGCCGCGGCCCTGGTGCTGCTGCTGCTCGGCGAGCGGGTGCTCGGGCTGTTCACCGGCGACGCCGCCGTACGCGAGCGGGCCCTCGCGCTGCTGCCGCTGATGCTGGCGTCGTCGCTGGCCGACGCCGCGCAGGCGGTGCAGGGCATGGGGCTGACCGCGCTCAAGAGGTCCGGCGCGAGCCTGGCCTACTTCGTCCTCGGCTACGGCGTGCTCCTGGCGGTCGCCGTGCCGGTGGCGCGGACGTGGGGCATCACCGGGCTCTGGGTGGCCATGGCGGCGGCCAACGGCCTGCTCCTGGTGCTCCAGGGAGCCGGGTTCCGCCGTCACAGCGCCCGCGTGGGCACGGCCGAGGCGGTGGCCTGAGCGTCCCGGGCGCAGCCGTGGGGCATGATGGCGAGGTGGGGGATGTCGTGTTCCGGGTCCTGGCCGCCGTGGCGGCGACGTTCGCGCTGTCGGCGGCTCCGGCGTGGGCCGACGACGACGGGCCGGAGAAGCTGTTCACGTTCAAGGATCGGAACATCACCGAGTCGAGCGGCCTGGCCGTGTCGCCCACGCACGAGAACGTCTTCTACACCCACAACGACAGCTCCGCCGCCCCCGTGTTCTACGCGGTCGGCGCCGACGGGCGGACGAAGGCCACCTTCCACCTGCGTGGCGCCGAGGCCAGGGACTGGGAGGCCATGGCCGCGACCAGGGACCCGGACACCGGGCAGGGCACGCTCTGGTTCGCCGACATCGGCGACAACCTCGACGGCGCCTGGCCCGACGTGTCGATCTACAAGGTCGCCGAGCCGCGCACGCTCCGGGACGCCACGCTGCCGGCCACCCGCTACCGCTTCCGCTACGCCGGCGGCGGCCGCAACGCCGAGGGCATCATGATCAACCCACGCACCGGCCGCCTGTACGTCGTGTCCAAGGAGTTCTCCGGGTCCGTCTACGCCGCGCCGAAGAAGCTCCGCACCGACAAGGTCAACATCCTGCGCCGGGTCGCCGCGGCCCCGATCATGGCCACGGACGCCGCCTACGCCCCCGACGGCTCCTCCTACGTCGTCCGCACGTACTTCTCGGCCACCCTCTACCGCCCGTCGGGGGAGACCCTGGCCAGGGTGCCCATGCCGGAGCTGCGGCAGGCCGAGTCGATCGCCTACACCGCCGACGGCAAGGCCCTGCTGGTCGGCTCGGAGGGCCCGAACAGCCCGGTCTACCGGGTGCCGCTGCCCGAGCGCGCCCAGGCCACGCGCACCCCCACGCCGAAGCCCGTCGCCGTCCAGGAGAGCGCGCGGCCGTCCGACACCGGCGAGCCGAGCGGCCTGACCGTCAAAGACGTGCTGATCTGGCTGGCCGCGGCCGCGGGCGCGACCGGGGTGATCACCTTCATCGCGCGCCGCACCCGGTGAGCCGTCAGGGGTGGCGCATGGTCGCGGTGAACATGTCGCCGCGCAGCGCGCGCTCGACCACCTCGATCGAGCGTGACAGGCGCACCAGCCGCGGCCCCTCCTCGCGGTAGGCGTCGAGCACGGCCTCGATGGCGTGCGGCGGCAGGTGGCCCTTGAGATCGACGGCCGCGCCGCGATAGCCCGCGCGGGCGGCCTCGACCGCCGACCGCACGTGATGCCTGGCCATGCTGGCCAGGGCCACCGGGTGCCGCCTCAGCACTTCGTAGGCCCGGTAGTCGGGCGGCACCGCGTCGAGCAGCCAGGCCACCGCCGAGGTCTCCCAGTCGGGGACGCTGGGCGGGCGGACCTCGGCGGGCCACTCTGGCGGGACGTACATGAAGGCCATCGTACTCATGTTCGATTCGCCCAGGTATGGCGGCAGGGCGGCCTTTACCAGGAAAATCAGGTGTGTGACGGAAAAGATCGGTGTCGTCGGCGCCGGGATCGTCGGACTGGCCGTGGCGCGTGAGCTGGCCGCCGCCCGCGGCGCCGAGGTGACCGTGCTGGACAAGGAGCCGCGCGTCGGCGCCCACCAGACCGGGCACAACAGCGGCGTCGTGCACGCCGGGATCTACTACCCGCCGGGGTCGCTCAAGGCCAGGCTGTGCCGGGAGGGCGTGGCGCTGCTCAAGGCGTACTGCGCCGAGCACGAGCTGCCCTACCGGGAGGTCGGCAAGCTGGTCGTGGCGAGCACGCGGGCCGAGCGCGCGCCGCTGCGCGCCCTGGCCGAGCGGGCGCGGGCCAACGGCGTGCCGGGCGTCGCCGAGCTGGACGCCCTCGGCCTGCGCGAGATCGAGCCGCACGCGGTCGGCGTCGCCGCGATCCACTCGCCGCACACCGCCATCGCCGACTTCCCCGCCGTCGCCCGCGCGCTCGCCCTCGACGTCGCCAGGACGGGCGGCTCGGTCCGCCTGTCGCACCCCGTACGGGCGATCCGCGAGACGTCGAGGGGCGTCGAGGTGCTGGCCGGGGGGCGGCGGTTCACCTTCGACCGGCTGGTGGTCTGCGGCGGCCTCGGCACGGACGCGGTCGCCAGGATGGCCGGGGCGGCGGGGGACGTGCGGATCGTGCCGTTCCGCGGCGAGTACTACGCGCTGGCCGGGGCGGCCAGGGAGCTGGTGCGCGGGCTGATCTACCCGGTGCCCGACCCGCGGTACCCGTTCCTGGGCGTGCATCTGACCAGGCACATCGACGACGAGGTCCTGGTGGGGCCGAACGCGGTGCTGGCCCTGGCCTACGAAGGCTACCGATGGCGAGATGTACGAAATTTCGGTCAAATTATGCGTTGGCCGGGGACACTTCGCATGGCTCGCACCCACTGGCGTACCGGGATCAAGGAGGTCTACGGCTCGCTCGTCAAGAGCGCGTTCGTCCGGGCCGCCAGGCGGTACGTGCCCGAGCTCACCGCCGCCGACCTCGTCAGGACCGGCGGCGGCGTACGCGCCCAGGCCGTCGCCAGGGACGGCCGGCTGGTGGACGACTTCGTGGTCGACGTCCACGGGAGCGTGGTGCTGGTGCGCAACGCGCCCTCGCCCGCGGCGACGTCAAGTCTGGCAATTGCCCGGCATATTGCCGGAATTGTTCCAGCACTCTCCCGATGAGGGCATCCTTGGAGGTGATGGAATCACGCCTGCTGATCGTCGAGGACGACCCCAACATCCTCGAACTCCTCGCCGCGAGCCTGAGGTTCGCGGGCTTCGACGTGACCACGGCCAAGAGCGGCCTCGACGCCGTCAACGCCGTGCAACGGCACCGGCCCGACCTCGTCGTGCTCGACGTCATGCTGCCCGACCTGGACGGGTTCGAGATCGTCCGCCGGATGCGGAGCGGCGGGCTGCACACGCCCGTGGTGTTCCTGACCGCCCGCGACGAGACCGAGGACAAGATCCGCGGGCTCACGATCGGCGGCGACGACTACGTCACCAAGCCGTTCAGCCTGGAGGAGGTCGTGGCCAGGATCCACGCGGTGCTCCGGCGCACGAGCGGGGACGCGCAGGCCGCGCCGCCCAGGCTGACCTTCGCCGACATCGAGCTGGACGAGGAGAGCCACGAGGTCTGGCGCGGCGGCAACGCCGTCTCGCTCTCGCCGACCGAGTTCAAGCTGCTGCGCTACTTCATGACCAACGCCGGTCGCGTGCTGTCCAAGCCGCAGATCCTCGACCACGTCTGGGACTACGACTTCAGGGGCGAGGTGGGCATCGTGGAGTCGTACGTGTCCGTCCTGCGCCGGAAGATCGACAACCGTAGCCCCCGGCTCATCCACACCCTGCGGGGCGTCGGATACGTGCTGCGCCTGCCGCCGAGCCCCTGATGAGAGCCCTGCCGCTGAGGGTCAAGCTGATCGCGGCGATGCTGGCCCTGCTGGGCTGCGGCATGACCTTCGTCGGCCTGGTCAGCGTCTCGGTCCTGCACGGTTACCTCATGGACCGGGTGGACAGCCAGCTCAACCTGCTCAGCGTGCGCATGCACAAGAAGGTCGTCAGCGACTGGCGGCGGGACAGGGAGACCCCCGACCGCCCGATCCTCATCGAGTCCGACGCGATCGCGCTGGTCAAGGAGCCGGGTGAGGCGTTCGTCCCGATGCTGCGCGACCGCGACGTGGACGCCAAGCCCAAGCCCGTGCTGCGCGAGTCGCCCGGCGAGGACGCCTACACCGCGCCCGCCGCCGGCGGCGACGGCGAGTGGCGGGTGCTGCAGAGCGAGATCCAGCGGCGCACGCTGGTCGTCGCGGTGGACCTGGAGGAGGTGGACGCCATCACCCGGCGGCTCGTGCTGATCGAGCTGCTCGGCGGCGGCGGCATCCTGCTCATCCTGGCGGTCGCGGGCGTCACGATCGTGCGCCGCAGCATGCGCCCGCTCGGCCAGATCGAGCGCACGGCCGAGGCCATCGCGGGCGGCGAGCTCGGCCGCCGGGTGCCGGACGCCGACCCCCGCACCGAGGTGGGCCGCCTGGCCAGGTCGCTCAACGGCATGCTCGCGCAGATCGAGACCGCCTTCGCCGCGCGTTCTGCGTCGGAGGCGGCGGCCCGCCGCTCCGAGGACCGCATGCGCCAGTTCGTCGGCGACGCCTCCCACGAGCTGCGCACCCCGCTCACCTCCATCCGCGGCTTCGCCGAGTACGCCCGCCAGAACCCCGGCGCCGACCCCGCCGAGCTGATGCAGCGCGTGGAGAAGGCCGCCGGGCGCATGAGCCTGCTGGTGGACGACCTGCTGCTGCTGGCCAGGGTGGACCAGCAGCGCCCGCTTCAGATGCGCCCGGTGGACATGCTGGCCCTGGTCGCCGACGCCGTGCACGACGCCAGGATCCTCGCCCCCGACCGGACGGTGAAGCTGGACGTGGTCGGCGGCGCGGCTCTCATCGTCTCCGGCGACGAGGTGCGCCTGCGGCAGGTCATCAGCAACCTCATGACCAACGCCATCGTGCACACCGAGCCCGGCACGCCCATCGTCGTCCGGGCCGGGGCGACCGACGACACCGTCTTCACCGAGGTCGCCGACAGCGGCCCCGGCCTGCCGCCCGAGCAGGTCGAGCGGGTCTTCGAACGTTTCTACCGCGCCGACTCCGCGCGCAGCCGCCGCCGTTCCTCCGAGGACCGCGGCAGCGGGCTCGGCCTGGCCATCGTGCAGGCGCTCGTCCAGGCTCACGGCGGGACCGTGACGCTGACCAGCTCGCCCGAGGAGGGCTCCACCTTCCGGGTCGAACTCCCACTCGCCTTGGAGTGAGCCTTCAGCTAACCCTCAGGTGCCTGGGTCACCCTGGAATCGTGACAAAACCCGAGCTCCGCGAGGTCCGCGAGGCGTTGATCATGGTGGTGGACGACGAGCCCAGCATCAGGGACCTGCTCTCCGCCAGCCTGCGCTTCTCCGGATTCGAGGTGCTGACCGCCGCCGACGGGCAGGAGGCCGTCGAGGTCGCCGAACGCGCCGCGCCCGACCTGGTGGTGCTCGACGTCATGCTGCCCGACCTGGACGGGTTCGAGGTGGCCAGGCGGATCGACGCGCCCGTGCTGTTCCTCACCGCCCGGGACGCCACCGAGGACAAGATCGCCGGTCTCCGGGTCGGCGACGACTACGTCACCAAGCCGTTCAGCCTGGAGGAGGTGCAGGCCAGGATCCGGGCGGTGCTGCGCCGTACCAGGACGGAGGGGGCGCCGGCCAGCCGGCTGAAGGTGGCCGACCTGGAGCTGGACGAGGACGCCCGCGAGGTCTGGCGGGCCGGCCGCCAGGTGCGGCTGTCCCCGACGGAGTTCAAGCTGCTGCACTACTTCATGGTCAACGCCGGCCGCGTGTTGTCGAAGGCGCAGATCCTCGACCACGTGTGGAACTACGACTTCGGCGGCGACGCCGGCGTCGTCGAGTCGTACGTCTCCTACCTGCGGCGCAAGGTGGACGACGTCGAGCCCCGCCTGATCCACACGCTGCGCAGCGTCGGGTACGTGCTCAGGGAGCCGCCGCCCGCCGGTTGATCCCCGCCGCGCGGCCCCGGCCGGTGGACCGTCCCGGGCGCTCACCGTAGCGTGGACCTGCGGGCGCGAGGTGTCGAGCGGCGTACCGCGGGAAGCGGGGTTGGCACCTATGGATCTGCTGGGGGCGTTGGAGTCGTTGCGCCGCCCGCTCGACCGCGAGCTGTTCCCGCTGGCGATCGGCGAGGCCGCGGCGGACCGGCGTGCCCTGCGCGAACTGGCCGGGCAGCTCGACGACTACCTGCTGCCGCGGCTGCGGGCGATCGACGCGCCGCTGCTCGCCGTCGTCGGCGGGTCCACCGGGGCGGGCAAGTCCACGCTGGTCAACTCGCTGGTGGGGGCCGACGTGGCCGAGCCCGGCGTGCTGCGGCCCACCACGCTGGTGCCCACGCTCGTCGTCAACCCGGCTGACCGCGACTGGTTCACGGGCCAGAACGTGCTGCCCGGCCTGTCCCGCGCCACCGGCGACTCCGGTGGCGGCGGCGCGGGCGCGCTGCGCGTGGTCGCCTCCGACGCGCTGGGCGCCGGGCTGGCGCTGCTCGACGCCCCCGACATCGACTCCGTGGTCACCTCCAACCGGGAACTGGCCGCGCAGCTCCTCGCCGCCGCCGACCTGTGGCTGTTCGTCACCACCGCCGCCCGGTACGCCGACGAGGTGCCCTGGAGCTTCCTGCGCTCGGCCCGCGAACGCAGCACGGCCCTGGCCGTCGTCCTCGACCGGATCGCGCCCGAGGCCGTCGAGCCCGTCTCGCGCGACCTCGACCGGCTCCTGGTGGAGAACGGCCTGCCGGGCACCCGGCTGTTCACCGTGCCCGAGGCCGCGCTGCCCGACGAGAGGGCGCGGCTGCCGGAGGAGTCGGTGCGGCCCATCGTCTCCTGGCTCACGGGGCTGGCCGCCGACGCCGCCGAGCGGGCCCGGGTCGTCCGCCAGACGTTGTCGGGCGCCCTGGACAGCCTGGACACCCGCGTCCCCGCGCTGGCCACGGCCGTCGAACGCCAGCAGGCCGCCTTCGACGGGCTGCGGACGATCGTGACCGGCGCGTACGCGGGCGGCATGGCCGACTTCGACGAGGGCATGCGCGACGGGTCCCTGCTGCGCGGCGAGGTGCTGGCCCGCTGGCAGGACTTCATCGGCACCGGCGACCTCATGCGTTCCCTGGAGAGCCGGGTGGGGTGGCTGCGTGACCGGATCGTCGGCTTCTTCACCGGCCGCGCCCCCGCCGTCGAGCTCAAGGACGCCCTGGAGAGCGGCGTCGAGTCGCTGATCAGGGGCGCGGCCGACGGCGCCGCCGAACGCGCGCTCGAAGGGTGGTCGGCCGCGCCGGGCGGCGGCGGGCTGCTCGACCGGCTCGGCGCCATGGAGGCCGCGCGGCTCGGCCGGGCCTCTCCCGACCTGGCCGGACGGGCCGAGGCGGCGGTGCGCGGCTGGCAGGAGTTCGTCCTCGACCTCGTCCGCGAGGAGGGGGCGGAGAAACGCACCACCGCCCGGCTGGCCTCGTTCGGGGTCAACGGGGCGGGGCTGCTGCTCATGCTGGCCGTGTTCGCCTCGACCGGCGGGCTCACCGGGATCGAGGTCGGCATCGCGGGCGGCACGAGCGTGTTGTCGCAGAAGCTGCTGGAGGCGGTCTTCGGCGATCAGGCCGTGCGCTCGCTGACCACGCGGGCCCGCGAGGACCTGCGCGAACGGGTGCGGGTGCTGCTGGCGGAGGAGGCCGCCCGCTTCACCGACCGGCTGGAGACCGTCGAACCGCCCAGGGGCACGGCCGACGCCCTGCGCGCGGCGGCCCGCGCCGTCCACGACCACCGCGCCGAACTCCCCGCCGCCTCCGCCCCGACGGCGGAACTCCCCGTTCCCCCGGCTCCTCCCGCTCCCACAGCCGAGTTGCCCGCTCGCGACCGCTCGGAGGGGCCGTGAAGCTGCTGCGCCGCAAGGAGGGGCCCTCGCTCGACTCCCGGCTGGCCGCTCTGCTGGAGGCCGCCGAGCTGGCCGAAGGACGCCTTCCCGAGCAGGACGTGTCCGCCGCGCGGTCCGTCGCCGAACGGGCCGGCGCCCGCCGCAGCCTCTCCGTCGACCACACCGTGGCCGCGCTCGCCGGCGCGACCGGCAGCGGCAAGTCCTCGCTCTACAACGCCCTGGCCGGCGAGGACCTGGCAGCCGTGGGCGTCACCAGGCCGACGACGTCCACCGCCCAGGCCGCCCTGTGGGACGGCGAGGGAGCCGGGCCGCTGCTGGACTGGCTGGACGTCCCGCGCCGCCACTCCGCCGCCGAGGCACCCGGGATGTCGGGTCTCGTCCTGCTCGACCTTCCCGACCACGACTCCATCCGGCTCTCCCACCGCCTTGAGGTGGACCGCCTGGTGGCGCTGGTGGACCTGCTCGTCTGGGTCGTGGACCCGCAGAAGTACGCCGACGCCGCGCTGCACGAACGCTACCTGCGCCCGCTGGCCGGGCACCGCGACGTGATGCTGGTGGTGCTCAACCAGGTGGACCGCCTGCCTCCACAGGCTGTGGACCGCTGCGTGGCCGACCTGCGCCGCCTCCTGGAGGAGGACGGGCTGGCGGGCGTGCCGGTGCTGCCGGTCTCCGCCAGGACCGGGGCGGGCCTGCCGGAGCTGCGCTCGGTGCTCGCCGACCGGGTCGCCGAGCGCGAGTCGTGGGCCGCCCGCCTGGCCGCCGACGTCACCGCCGCCGCCGGTCACCTGGCCGCGGACGGCGCCCGGCCGGACCCCGGCGACCGGCGGGCGGCCGGGCTGGACCGGCGGCTCACGGGCGCGCTCTCCCAGGCCGCCGGGGTGCCGCTGGTCCTGGAGGCCGTGGCCAAAGGGCACCGGCACCGGGCCGTCGTCGCCACCGGCTGGCCGGTCACCCGCTGGTTGCGCAGGTTCCGTCCCGACCCGTTGCGCAGGCTCAGGATCGGGGTGGGGAAGCCGGGCAAGGAGATCGTGGGGCGTACGTCGGTGCCGGCGGCGTCGGCCGTACAGCGGGCGCAGGTCGAGACGGCGATCAGGGACGTCGGCGAGGCGGCCGCCGCGGACCTGCCCGGCCCGTGGGCGGCGGCGGTGCGGCAGGCCGCGCGCTCGCGCTCCCCGGAGCTGGCCGACGCGGTGGACCGGGCCGTGGGCCGCACCACCGCGGGCACGACCCGCAGGCCGCGGTGGTGGCGGATGGTGAACGTGCTGCAGTGGCTGGTCTTCGCCGTCATGGTGGCGGGCGCGTTGTGGCTGGGCGTGCTGTTCGGGATGGACTACCTGCGCCTGCCGCAGCCGCCGCTCCCGACCGTGGGCGCGGTGCCGTGGCCGACCGTGCTGCTGGCGGGCGGCGCGCTGGCCGGGGTGGTGGTCGCCTTGTTGTCCAGGCTGGCCGCGTGGGCGGGCGGGCGGCGCCGGGCCAGACGCACGGCCCGCG
>NZ_JBSFGJ010000037.1:0-42786 GCF_053596515.1 Nonomuraea sp. NPDC001684 | reverse complement strand
CAGGGCGAAGTGGCCCGCGTCGATGAGCTGGATCTCGGCGCGCCTGGTGTCCCGGTCGAAGGCGAGGGCGCCGTCGGGGCCGAAGATCTCGTCGTGCCGCCCCCACACGGCCAGCACCGGCGGCTGGTGCGTGCGCAGGTACTCCTGCCACTGCGGGTAGAGGCCCGGGTTGCGGCCGTAGTCCACGAAGAGGGCGAGCTGGACGGCGTGGTTGCCGGGCCGGTCGAGGCGAGCCTGGTCGAGGGCCGCCTTGTCGGGGTTGACCATGGCGGCGTCGGGGACGCCGTGGGTGTACTGCCAGTGGGTGGCCTCGGGGGTGAGCAGGCCGAGCAGCGCGGAGGTGTTCTCCTCGGAGGGGTCGGCCCACGCCTTGCGCAGCGGCTCCCAGAACGGCGTCAGACCCTCCTCGTACGCGTTGCCGTTCTGGGTGACGATGCCGGTGATGCGCTCCGGGTGCCGGACGGCGAGCCGGAAGCCGACGGGGGCGCCGTAGTCGTGCACGTAGAGCGCGTACTTGGCGACGCCCAGGGTGTCCAGGAGGCTGTCCACCACGTCGGCCAGGTGGTCGAAGCTGTACTCCCACTCGTCGGCGGCGGGGGCCGAGCTGTGGCCGAAGCCCGGGTAGTCCGGTGCGATCAGATGGAACTCGTCCGCCAGGTCGGCGATCAGCTCCTGGTAGGCCACCGACGAGGTCGGGAACCCGTGCAGCAGCACCAGCGTGGGCGCCGACGGGTCACCGGCCTCCCGGTAGAACACGTCGAGGCCGTCCACCACAGCGGTGCGGTACCGAACAGTCATCTCATCCTCCAGCTATAACCGGCTAAATCCGTTTTGCTGGTTAAGTGGTAGCATGGCGATCGTTAACCAGTCAAATCGCTTTGGGGGGTTAGAGGCAGTGAGGATGCGGCCGCTTCGCGACGAGCCCATGGCGCTCGACCTGGTCGACACCGTCTGGGTGGACCAGGGCGCCCTGCTCGACCAGTTCGACGACCTGGAAGGCGTGCGCTCCTGGCTCGGCGACCACGGCCTGCCGGGCGAGGACGATCTGGAGCGGGTGCGCGACCGGCTCGTCCGGGCGCGGGACGCGCTGCGCGGCTCGCTCGAAGGCCGGGGGCACGACGCGCTCAACGCGGTGCTCGCCGAGGGCTCGACCAGGCCGCGGGTGGACGCCGACGGGCCGCGCGAGACCGTCGTGGTGAGCGATCCGGCCTGGGAGTCGGCCTGGACGGCGGCCGCCGACTTCGTCCGGCTCCTGCGCGAACGTCCTGAACGGCTGCGCAAGTGCGCGAACCCCGCCTGTGTCCTGTGGTTCCTCGACGTGAGCAAGAACGGCAGCCGCAGGTGGTGCTCGATGGAGGTGTGCGGCAACCGCGCGAAGGCGGGCCGGTTCAACCAGCGCCACAAGAACGCCGTCTGAACCGCGAAGGCGGGCCGGCTCGGCCGGCGCCACAGGAACGCCGCCCGAACCGGCCCGCCCGGAGATCGTGGCGGACCTCTAGTCCGTCACGAGGACGACCTTCCCCCGGCCGTGGCCGGTCTCGATCTCGCGGTGGGCGTCGGCGGCCTCCTCCAGCCGGTACGTCCGCCGCACCGGGAAGGCGAAGCGGCCCTCGGCGTACAGGGCGGCGTACCGGCCGAGCCGTTCGGCCGTGCGCTCGCCCTGGACGACCTTGACGCCCAGCTCGGCCGCCCGGCCGTGCTCGACCAGCGTGACGATGCGCCCGCGGTCGGCGACCAGGTCGAGCGAGACCTCCAGGGCGTGGCCGCCGGCGCCGTCGAGGGCCGCGTGCACGCCGCCGGGGGCGAGCGCGCGCACCCGGTCGGCGAGCCCGTCACCGTAGGCGACCGGGATCGCGCCGAGGTCGCGCAGGTGGTCGTGGTTGGCCTCGCGGGCGGTGCCGATCACCGTGGCGCCGCGCATGCGGGCGATCTGCACGGCCGCCGTGCCCACCGACCCGGCCGCGCCGTGCACGAGCAGCGTCTCGCCGGCGCCGACCGCCAGGGCGTCGAGGGCCAGCTCGGCCGTCTGCACGCCGGAGGTCAGCCCGCCGGCCACCTCCCAGGGCGTCCCGGCGGGCTTGGGGGCCACGTCGGCCGCCGGGACCACGATGTACTCGGCGTAGGCGAACAGCCGCGAGAAGCCCAGCACCTCGTCCCCGGCCGACACCCCGGCGACCCCGTCGCCCACCTGGTCGACCACGCCGGCGAACTCGTTGCCCGGGATGCGCGGCCACGGCACGTCCCCCATGTACGGCGGCAGCCACCCCGCCCGTACGGCCGCGTCGAACGGCTGCACGCCGGCCGCCCGCACGCGGACGCGCACCTGTCCCGGGCCCGCCTGCGGCGCGGGCACCTCCATCACCTTCAGCACCTCGGGGCCGCCCGGCTCGGCGAACGCCGCCGCCCTCATCACGTCAGTCATGCCGTCGAGCGTGCTACCTCAACCGCCCTTGAGGTCAAGTCGGCTAACTTTCGATATGAAGTCGGGAACTTTCCGCTTTAGTCGCGCTTTATATGTATATAGTCCGTCAGGACACACCGGGGGATGGGGCAAACCGAGGGCTGATGACCGAGTTCTTCCACGCCGCTCTGGGCTTTCCGACCGTCATTTTCACTTTTCTCCTCGCGGCGGTCCTGGCTTATTGGCTGGCCGTCATCGCGGGCCTGCTGGACCTCGACCACGACGCGCCATGGCTGGGATTCGGGGGCGTCCCCGCCGGGATCGTCATCTCCCTGCTGGTGGCGGTCGCGTGGCTGCTGAGTCTGGTCGGCGGCCAGGTGCTGCCGGACGCCGCGCTGGCCGCCGTGCCCTTCGCCGCGGCGGCGGGCGGCTGGCTCGCCACGCGCGCCCTGATCGGGCCGCTGCGCAGGGCTTTCCAGGACGGCGGGCAGCACTCGCGCGGCGACCTCGTGGGCCGCCCGTGCGTCATCCGCACCGGCGCCGCCACCCCCGAATTCGGCCAGGCCGAGGTCACCGCCGAGGACGGCTCGACCGCGGTCGTCCAGGTCCGGACGACCGGACGGGACCGCCTGGGCCGCGGCGACAAAGCACTCATCTTCGAATACGACAAAGACGGCGAATTCTTCTGGGTCATGCCCTACGAAAGCGAGCTCTGATGGACGTCATCTCCACGGGCTTCGGCGTATTTCTCGCCGTCGTCCTGGTCATCGTGATTGGCCTGCTGGTCATCATCGGCCGCCTTTTCCGCAAGGTGGAACAGGGCAAGGCGCTGATCGTGTCGAAGGTCAACAAGGTGGACGTGACGTTCACCGGCGCCATCGTGCTGCCGGTCGTCCACAAGGCCGAGACCATGGACATCTCGGTGAAGACCATCGAGATCACGCGTACCGGCCGTGAGGGGCTGATCTGCCGGGACAACATCAGGGCCGACATCAAGATCACGTTCTTCGTCCGGGTGAACAAGACCGCCGAGGACGTCATCAAGGTCGCCCAGGCCATCGGCACCGCGCGGGCCAGCGACGAGAACACCCTCCAGGAGCTGTTCAGCGCCAAGTTCTCCGAGGCGCTGAAGACGGCCGGCAAGCAGCTCGACTTCGTCGACCTCTACACCAAGCGGGACGAGTTCCGCGACGAGATCATCCGGCTCATCGGCACCGACCTGAACGGCTACAGCCTCGAAGACGCCGCCATCGACTACCTGGAGCAGACCGCGCTCACCCAGCTCGACTCCAGCAACATCCTGGACGCGCAGGGCATCAGGAAGATCACCGAGCTGACCGCGCTGGAGCACGTACGGACCAACGAGTTCCAGCGGGCCGAGGAGAAGGAGATCACCCGCCAGAACGTGGACGCCCGCGAGGCCATCCTGGAGCTCCAGCGCCGCCAGGCCGACGCCGAGCTCAAGCAGCGCCGCGAGATCGAGACCGTCAAGGCCCGCGAGGAGGCGGAGATCGCCCGCGTGCAGGCCGAGGAGCGGCTGCGCGCGCAGACGGCCGGCATCAAGACCGACGAGCAGATCGGCGTGCAGCGGGAGAACCAGGCCCGCGAGGTGGCGGTCGCCGAGAAGAACCGCGAGCGGGTGATCGCGATCGAGAGCGAGCGCATCGAGAAGGACCGCCTGCTGGAGGTCATCGCCCGCGAGCGGGAGACCGAGCTGTCGCGCATCGCCAAGGACAAGGAGGTCGAGACCGAGAAGCGGTCGATCGCCGAGGTCATCCGGGAGCGCATCGCGGTCGACAAGACGGTGGCCGAGCAGGAGGAGAGCATCAAGCGGCTGCGGGTGGTCGAGGAGGCCGAGCGCACCCGTCAGCAGGTGATCATCGCGGCCGAGGCCGAGGCGCAGGAGAACCTGGTCAAGGACATCAAGGCGGCCGAGGCCGCCGAGGCGGCCTCGAAGTTCAAGGCCCGCGAGGAGCTGGTGCTGGCCGAGGCCCGGCAGCAGGCCGCGGAGCTGGAGGCGCGGGCCAAGATCCGGCTCGCGGAGGGCGTGCAGGCCGAGTCCGCCGCGGCCGGGCTGGCGCAGGTGCAGGTCAAGGAGCGCGACGCGGACGCCATCGAGAAGGTCGGCCGCGCCGAGGCCCTGTCCCTGGGCGAGAGGCTGCGGGCCGAGGCCGAGGGCGCGCGGGCCATGGCGCTGATCGAGGGCGACCGGCTCAAGGCCCAGGCCGAGGGCGAGCAGGCCATGGCGCTGGCCGGCGCCACCGCGATCGGCGAGAAGCTGAAGGCCGAGGCCGAGGGCCTGACCCAGAAGGCCGCCGCGATGGCCGCCCTGGACGAGGCCAGCCGGGGCCACGAGGAGTACCGCCTGCGCCTGGAGGCCGACAAGGAGATCAGGCTCAAGCACATCGACGTCACCCGCCAGGTGGCCGAGTCGCAGGCCAGCGTGCTGGCGGCGGGCCTGGCCAAGGCCAACATCGACATCGTCGGCGGCGACACGATGTTCTTCGACAAGGTGGTCGGCTCGATCACCGCGGGCAAGGCGGTGGACGGCTTCGTCGGCCACTCGAACGTCGCGGGGGCCCTCGCGGCGCCGTACCTCAACGGGACGGCCAGCCTGGCGGCGGACATCGCGAGCGTGGTCGGCGGGGTGCGCACCGAGGACATCAAGAACCTGACCGTCTCGGCCCTGCTCATGCGGCTCATCCAGGACGGCGGCCCGCAGTCGACGGCGCTCGGCGAGCTGCTGGAGACCGCGCGCCGGCTGGGCGTGGCCGACTCCCCCGTGGCCGCGCTGGCGGCGGCGAAGGGCTGACGTGAGCACCACCGAGCTGGAAGCCGGGACCTACGAGGTTCTGCGGAACCGTCTCCAGGCGCAGGCCAAGGCCCTCGCGGTGGCGGCGGAGGAGGTCAACGGGCAGCGGCTGCGCGTCTTCGGCGGCGCGGAGCTGCGCCTGCTCGGCACCGAGCGGATCAGGACCGAGAACAACTGCGTCCCGAGGGACATCGTCTCGCTGGGCGAGGTGATGTTGTTCGGCTACAACGTCTTCATCGGGCTCAAGCCGGAGACGACCGTGGCCGACGTGTTCGCCGTGCACCGCTTCACCAGGGACGGGGACGCGTTCACGTTCGAGACGGGGAAGCTGGAGACGCTGGAGGAGCCGGCGTTCAGGAAGGACTTCGCCGAGCTGTACCGGTACTACAAGGAGACCAGGCTCCAGCAGCTGCGCCGGGTCGAGGGCAAGCTGCTGGCGGTGTTCCGGACGGGCCCGGCGGACACGCGGGTGCTCAGGTGGACGGTCAGCAACGGCGGTGTCCCGAAATATCTGGATAACAGGGGGGAGCGGGACCACGTCTTCCCGCCGTCCCACGACTTCGAGTGGACGCCGACCACCCGCGACGACCACGTCCTCGGCCGCCATCCGCACATCTCCATCGAGGGCGAGGTCTTCGTCGAGACGATCGGCGGCGA
Organism: Nonomuraea sp. NPDC001684; assembly: GCF_053596515.1. Lineage (NCBI taxonomy): Bacteria > Bacillati > Actinomycetota > Actinomycetes > Streptosporangiales > Streptosporangiaceae > Nonomuraea > Nonomuraea sp. NPDC001684. The sequence continues at coordinate 36,916 of NZ_JBSFGJ010000037.1, read as the reverse complement.
CCTCACCATCAAGGTCGAGAACAACACCGAGACTGGCGCGGGCGTCTACTCCGAGCCGGTCACCGAACGCCTCCAGTCGCTGGCCGACGCCGACGTCGAGTACGCCAGGGTCGGGCCGCTCGCCCTCATGCGGATCAGGCCATACAAGGAGCCGGACTGGCGGCATCTGGTGTTCAACACCCGTACCAAGGCGGTGACCAGGCTCGACGGCATCGGCCAGTCCTGCCAGCGGCTGCCCGAGGACCAGGGGCTGATCTTCCCGGGCGGCTACTACCTGGCCACCGGGATCAGCAAGACCTTCGACACGGACGTGGCGGACCTGGAGTTCGAGCGGGTCGTGCGCTCGCCCAACGGCGAGGACGTCCTGTACGTCTTCCACGCCCGGGGCGACGGCCGCTCGTTGCTGCTGCCGTACAACGTGATCAGGAAGGAGGTGGCCAACCCCATCGTCTGCCACGGGTACTCCCTGTTCGACGACGGCACGATGGTGGTCTTCCGCGCCCTCTCCGAGGAGCCGACCCGGGTCCACCCGATGCAGGTGTGGCAGACGCCGTACGTGTCCGACACCTACGCCGCCGCCCAGCCCGCCGGGACCGGGCCCCTGGAGCGCATCGGCAACGCCGAACTGGTGCGCGGCATCTCCGACTGCCTGTCCGTGGCCCGCATGGTCGAGGAGATGGCGGCGTCGGAGGCCACGTTCGAGGCGCTGATCGCCGCCTGCACCCGCGCCGCCGACTCCTACCACTGGCTCGGCGAGCACGGGCTCGCCGCGCCGCTCGCCGACGTGCGCGCCACCGCCGAGCAGGTGCTCGACGAGTACGAGAACGTCGAGCAGCTCACCCGCCAGGCCGCCGACGCCCTGGCCGCGGCCGCCGAGGAGACCGCCCACCTGGTACGCGCGGCCGCCGCCGACACCCCCGCGACGGCCGACGCCTGGGTCACCACGCTGGCCGGACTGCGCAGGCAGCAGGGCCGCCTGGTGACCCTGCGCGACGTCCGCTACCTGGACCTCGCCCGCCTGGACGAGCTGTCCGCCGCCGTGACCGCGGAGCTGGCCGCGACCGGCCGGCGCGCGGTGGCCTTCCTGGAGGGCGCGGAGGCGTTCACCGCCTACCACGTGGCGGTCGAACGGCTGGCCGCCGACGCCGCCGCGATCGCGACCGTGGCCGAGGCCGCGCCCGTCGCCGACCGGCTGGCCGAGCAGGCGGAGGGCCTGGAGGTGGTGACGGAGGTCGTCGGCTCGCTGGAGATCGCCGACGCCACGGTCCGCACGTCGATCCTGGGCCGGATCGCCGAGGTGCTGGCCGGGGTGAACCGGGCGCGGGCCGTGCTCGACGGGCGGCGGCGCGAGCTGCTCGGCTCGGAGGGCCGTGCGGCCTTCGCCGCCGAGTTCGCCCTGTTCGGGCAGGCCGTCTCGGGCGCGCTGGCGATGGCCGACACGCCGGACAAGTGCGACGAGCAGCTCGGCCGCCTGATGCTCCAGGTGGAGAACCTGGAGGCGCGGTTCGGCGAGTTCGACGACTTCGCCGCCCAGCTCGCGGGCAAGCGGGACGAGGTCTACGAGGCGTTCTCGGCCAGGAAGCAGACCCAGCTCGACGGCCTGGCCCGGCGGGCCGACCGGGTCTTCGCCTCGGCCGAGCGCATCCTGGGCAGCGTGACCAGACGGCTGGCGTCCCTGGGGTCGATGGACGAGGTCAACACGTACTTCGCCACCGATCCGATGGTCGGCAGGGTCCGTACGGCGGCGGCCGAGCTGCGCTCCCTGGGCGACGCCGTCCGGGCCGAGGAGCTGGACGGCCGGGTCAAGGCGGCCCAGCAGGAGGCCGGCCGCGCCCTGCGGGACCGGCTGGACCTGTTCACCGACGGCGGCGAGACGCTGCGCCTCGGCCGTCACCTGTTCGCCGTCAACACCCAGCCGATCGACCTGACGCTGGTCCCGCACGACGGCGAGATGCACTTCGCGATCACGGGCACCGACTACCGCGCGCCCGTGCCGGCGTCGTTCGCGGACACGCGGCCGTTCTGGGAGCAGCTGCTGGTGTCGGAGACGCCGGAGATGTACCGGGCCGAGCACCTGGCCGCCTCGCTCCTGGACTCCGCGGAGCCCGGCACTCCCCTGGCCGACCTGGTACGCCAGGCCGCCGAGCAGCGCTACGACGAGGGCTACGAGCGCGGCGTGCACGACCACGACGCGATCCTCGTCCTGGAGAGCCTGGTCCGCCTGCGCGAGGGCGCCGGCCTGCTGCGCTACCCGCCCGAGGCCCGCGCGGCGGCGCAGCTCTTCTGGGCCTTCGGCACGGACGAGGTTTCACGTAAAACATTGGCCACCAGGGCCGCCTCCCTGGTCCGCGCCCGCGCGGTCTTCGGCCGGACGCCCGCCCTGGAGGCGCTGGCCGCCGAGCTCGGCGGCCGGATCGCCGCCTTCTCCCCCGGCCAGGACACCGGCCAGGACACCGGGCAGAGCACCAGGCAGAGCACGGCCGCGCTGGCCGGCGAGTACCTGGTCGAGGAGCTGGGCGCGATGCCGTCGGGCTTCGTGACCGGCAAGGCGGCGCGCGACCTCCTCGACGGCTTCAGGCAGGCGCTCGGCCCGGCCAGGACCCGCGAGTTCGAGGAGGAGCTGGCCGCGCTCCCCCTGCCCGAGCGGCTGCAGCTCGCCCACGCCTGGATCGGCGCCTACCGGCAGGGTCCCGAGGTGGCCGAGGCCGTCGCCGTGCTCCTGTGCGACCTGCCGCGTCACGACTCCGGCGCCGCCGTCGAGGAGACCGTCGAGGGGCTGCTCGGCGCGCATCCGCGCGTGCAGGACCGCAGGCTGCGGGTCAGGCTCGACGAGCTGCTGACCAGGGCGCGCGCCTTCAGGCAGGACCGGGTCCCGGCCTACCGGGCCTACCAGCGCCGCCGCAACGAGCTGATCGAGCAGGAACGCCGCCGGTTGCGCCTGGAGGAGTACCGGCCCAAGGTCATGAGCGCGTTCGTCCGCAACCGGCTGCTGGACGAGGTCTACCTGCCGCTGATCGGCGACAACCTGGCCAAGCAGCTCGGCGCGGCGGGCGCGGGCAAGCGCACCGACCAGATGGGCCTGCTGCTGCTCATCTCACCGCCCGGCTACGGCAAGACCACGCTGATGGAGTACGTCGCCAGCCGCCTCGGCCTGGTCTTCGTCAAGGTGAACGGCCCGGCGCTCGGCCACGGCGTCACCTCGCTCGACCCGGCCGACGCGCCCGACGCCACGGCCAGGCAGGAGGTCGAGAAGATCTCCTTCGCGCTGGAGAGCGGCAACAACACCCTGCTCTACCTGGACGACATCCAGCACACCTCGCCGGAGCTGCTGCAGAAGTTCATCTCGCTGTGCGACGCCCAGCGCCGCATCGAGGGCGTCTGGAACGGCCGGACCCGCACGTACGACCTGCGCGGGAAGCGCTTCGCGGTGTGCATGGCGGGCAACCCGTACACCGAGTCCGGGCAGCGCTTCCGCATCCCGGACATGCTGGCCAACCGGGCCGACGTGTGGAACCTGGGCGACGTGCTCTCCGGCAAGGACGAGCTGTTCGCGCTGAGCTACGTGGACAACGCGCTGACCTCCAACCCGGTGCTCGCCCCCCTCTCGGGCCGCGACCGGGCCGACGTCGAGCTCCTCGTGCGCCTGGCCAAGGGGGACCCGGCCGTCCGGCCTGACCAGCTCCGGCACCCGTACGGCAAGGCCGAGCTGGAGCAGGTGCTCGGCGTGCTGGGCAAGCTGGTGCGGGCGCAGGAGGTGGTGCTGGCCAACAACGCGGCCTACATCGCGTCGGCGTCCCAGGCGGAGGCGTCCAGGACCGAGCCGCCGTACCGGTTGCAGGGGTCGTACCGGAACATGAACAAGCTGGCCGAGCGCATCGTGCCCGCCATGAACGACGAGGAGCTGGAGGCGGTGATCGACGACCACTACCTGGGCGAGGCGCAGACCCTCACCCAGGACGCCGAGGCCAACCTGCTCAAGCTGGCCGAGCTGCGCGGCCGCCTCACCCCCGCCCAGGCGGCGCGCTGGGCGGAGATCAAGGCGGCCTTCCTCCGGGCCAGGGCGCTCGGCGGCGCCGGCGACGACCCGATGACCAGGGCCGTGGGCGCCCTCGGCCTCCTCGCCGACCGGGTGAGCGAGGTGGGCACGGCCATCAGGGAGTCGGACCGCTGACCGCAGCCGTCAGGGGCCGGCCCCTGAGCGGAGCGGCCCGGCCCTCAGCGGGCCGGTCCCTGAGGGGAGCGGGCCCGGCTGTCAGCGGGCCCGCTCGCTGGGCCGGGCGGGTGCGAGCTCCAGGTGGGTGCCGGTGAAGGCGGCGCGCAGGCGGCGGTCGTGGGTGACGACCACCAGCGCGCCCTCGTAGTGGGCCAGCGCCTCCTCAAGCTGCTCCACCAGCATCGGCGACAGGTGGTTGGTCGGCTCGTCGAGCAGCAGCAGGTCCACCGGTTCCGTGACCAGGCGGGCCAGCTCGACCCGGCGGCGCTGTCCGTACGAGAGGTCGGCCAGCCGCCGCCGCAGGTCGTCCGGCCGGAACAGGCCCAGGCCGAGCAGCCGGTCGGCGTGCTCGTCGAGGCTGCCCGTCCGTCCCTCGGCGAAGGCCGCGAGGACGGTACGGTCCAGCCGGGCCGCCCGGTCCTCCTGACGCAGCAGACCGGCCCGTCCAGTCCGGCGTACGGTCCCCTCGTCGGGACGCAGCTCGCCGGCCAGCACCCGCATGAGCGTGGTCTTGCCCGCGCCGTTCGGCCCGGTGACGAGCAGCCGCTCCCCCCGCCGTACGGCGAGCCCGTCGATCCGCAGCCGCCCCGCCACCCGCACCCCGTCGAGCACGACCACGAAGGACCGCGGCCCCGCCCCGCCCGCATCGGCCACGCCCTGGAGGCGTTCCGGCAGACGCACGTCGGCCGGGACGACCACGTCGGGACGTTCCGGGAGGAGCACGTCGGCGGGGGGCGGGGCGGTGATGGCGGCGGTGAAGCGGAGCGGCACGGGGGGCGGCGGCACCGCGTGCTCTTCGAGCCATCGCATCCGCGCCCGCGACTGCCGGACGCGCCCGGCGGCGCCGTGCGTACGCGACCGCGCCCGCCACGCGCCGGTGCCCATCCCGGCCTGGACCATCCCGCGCGGGATGGCCGCCATCCGCCCCGCGTTGGCCGCCACCAGCCCGGCGTGCCGGGCCAGCTCGGACCGCCACTCCTCGTGGGCCCGCACGTGCGCGGCCCGTTCGGCGGCCTTGGCCGCGAGGTAGCCCGAGTAGCCGTCGCCGTAGCGGCGCACCCGCCCGTCGGAGACCTCCAGGATCACCGTGGTGACCCGGTCGAGGAACGTCCGGTCGTGGCTGATCGCGACGACCGTGCCGCGGTGCTCGCGCAGGTGCTGTTCGAGCCAGGCGACGGCCTGGTCGTCCAGGTCGTTGGTCGGCTCGTCGAGCAGCAGCAGCTCAGGCGCGGCGGCCAGCGTCGCGGCCAGGGCGAGCCTGGACCGCTCGCCGCCCGACATCGTCGCGACCGGACGGTCCCGGTCCAGGCCGGGCAGGCCCAGGCCGTGCAGCGCGACGTCCACCCGGGTGTCGGCCTCGTAGCCGCCGCGCGCCTCGAACTCGGCGACGGCGGCGGCGTAGGCGTCCAGGTCGGTGCCGGCGAGCGCGCGCATGCGCGCCTCGATCTCGCGCAGCTCGGCCAGGGCCAGATCGACGACGTCGGCCACGGTGGCGTGCGGCGGCAGCTCCAGCGACTGCGGCAGGTGCCCCACGCCGCCGGGCGCGACCACGGTCAGCTCGCCGTTGTCCGGACGCTCGACGCCCGCCATGAGCCTGAGCAGCGTGGACTTGCCCGAGCCGTTGTCGCCGATCACCCCGGCCTTCTCGCCGGGCCGGACGGTGAGCGACACCCGGTCCAGGACGATCCGGGTGTCGTAACGCTTGGTGATCTCGTTCAGTGCCAATTGGGCAGCGGTACGCATAGAGGCTCCACCTCCTTGTCTCAACGCGGACATGACCGGTACGAGGCGCGGCGGAGCGGTCGGCTCAACGCGTATGCGCCTCGGGCGTGAGAATCACAGGAAGCAGTAACCCATATCGGCGGACACCGTAGCCCATAAGCGGGATTGTGTACAGCCCTTTATTCGGTGCGCAGCGACGTGGTGGCCTCCCGTTGCAGGGCCGTGGACCGCCGGAGGAAGTCGACGATCAGGGCCAGCTCGTCGTCGGTGTAGCGGTCGTACAGGCCGGACATGGCGGCCACGAACGGCTCGAACAGCTCGCCGAAGCCGGCCAGCCGCTCCCAGTTGATCTCGACGATGACCCGGCGGCGGTCTTTGGTGTCGCGCACCCTGCGGACCAGCCATTTGGCCTCCAGCCGGTCGATCAGCCCGCTGACGGAGGCCGGGGCGAGGCCCGTGTGCTGGGACAGCTCCCCGGCGGTCAGCGGCCCGAGGCGCTGGAGCAGGTCGAGCGTCTTCTCCTCGGTCATCCCCAGGCCCAGCCGCTCGCCCATGGCGCTGTGGTACATGACCGCGGCGTTGCTGCTCTCCCGGCCCGCCTCGACCAGTTCGTCCAACAATTTCTTTCGATGCTCCGAAATATCCCTGGACATCCCGCCACCCGCGCTCATATATTTCGTTCGGTCGAACGAAAGGATACCAGCATGAAGGCTCTGATCATAGGCTGCGGGATCGGCGGGCCCGTCACGGCGATGGCCCTTCAGGCGGCCGGCATCGACGCCGAGATCCACGAGGCGTACCCGCGGGGCGCCGAGAACGTCGGCTCGTTCCTCAACCTCGCCTCCAACGGCCTGGCCGCCCTGCGCGTGCTCGGCGTCCACCGCGAGGTGCTGTCGTCGGCCATCCCCACCCCGCGCATGGTCATGTGGAGCGGCACCGGCAAGCGCCTCGGCGAGGTGGCCAACGGCCTGCGCCTCGACGACGGCACGGTCAGCCACACCGTGCTCCGCTCCGACCTCTACGGCGCCCTGCGCGACGAGGCCGCCCGGCGCGGCATCCCCATCGCCTACGGCCGGCGCCTGGTCTCCTACGACGACACCGGCGACCAGGTCGTGGCGACCTTCGAGGACGGCGCCTCGGCCGCCGGCGACCTGCTGATCGCCTGCGACGGCGTGCACTCGCGCACCCGTTCGCTGCTCGACCCCGGCGCGCCCGGCCCGCGCTACAGCGGCCTGTACAGCTTCGGCGGCATCGTCAGGAACACCGCGCGCAACGAATTCGGCGGGTTCGGCGGCGAGCCCGGCGTCTACGACATGGTCTTCGGCAAGCGGGCCTTCTTCGGCTGCACGGTGACCGAGTCGGGCGACATGTGGTGGTTCGCGAACCTGCCCAGGCGGCTCGGCGACGTGCCCGCCGACTGGCGGCCCGTCCTGGCGGCGGCGTTCGAGGGGGATGCGAACCCCTCGGCCGACCTCGTCCGCCGCGGCCCCGTGGGCCCGGCGCTGCCGGTGTACGACCTGCCGCCGGTGCCCGTCTGGCACCGGGGCCGCGTCCTGCTCACCGGGGACGCCGCCCACGCCACCTCGCCCAGCTCCGGCCAGGGCGCCTCGCTGGCCGTCGAGGACGCGGTCGTGCTGGCCAGGTGCCTGCGCGAGGCGAAGGACCACCGCGCGGCGTTCGAGCGGTTCGAGGCCGAGCGGCGGCCGAGGGTCGAGCGGGTGGTCGCCTACTCCAGGACGATCAGCAACAGCAAGGCCGCGGGCCCGGTCGCCCGGGTCTTCCGCGACCTGATGCTGCCGATGTTCCTGAAGCGCGGCGCGAGCCAGGAGTCACTGGCCTGGATGTACCGCCACCAGGTCGGCCTGTGACACCGCGGCGGCGGAGGCGGGCAGCAGCGGCAGCCGCACGTCCGGCGTCGGGATCAGGCCCCTGGCGTGCAGGACGCCCTTGATCACGGTCGGGTTGGGCTCGGCGAAGAGCGCGCGGGAGACCTGGGCCAGCCGGTGCCCGAGCGGACGCGCGGTGGCCACGTCACCCGCCAGCCAGGCGTCGACCAGCTCGACGAAGCTCCTGGTCAGCACGTGCGCCGAGGCCAGGATGCCGCCGGTGGCGCCGAGCGCGAGCAGCGGCGAGACGAACGCGTCGTCGCCGCCCAGCACCTCGAAGCCGTCGGGCAGGTCCGCGAGCAGGTCCACCGTGTCCTGGTCGATGCCGCCGGCGGCGTACTTGACGCCCGCGATGTTCGGGTGCTCCCCGACGGCCCGCAGCGTCGCGGCGCCCACGGCCTGCCCGGTCCGGTAGGGGATGTGGTAGATCACCAGCGGCACGGGTGACGCCTCGGCCAGCGCCTCGAAGTGCGCGATCACGCCGCGCTCGCCGGGCCGCAGGAAGTACGGCACGGTCACCAGGGCCGCGTCCACCCCGGCGGGCAGCTCGCGCAGCGCCGCGGCGGTCGTGCGGGTGTCGTTCCCGGTCACGCCGACGGTCAGCAGCGCCCGGCGCTCGGCGCACACGCGTACGCAGGTCTCGACCACCAGGGCCCGCTCGCCGGGGTCGAGGGCGGCCACCTCGGCCGTCGTCCCCAGCGCCACCAGACCGGCCGCGCCCTCGTCGAGCATCTGCCGGGCGAGCTTCTCGACCGCGTCGGCGGCCACCTCCCCCGACGACGTGAACGGCGTGACCAGCGGTACGTGGATTCCTCTCAGCATGCTTCGAGCCTGCCGCCCGCAGACCTGTTAGGTCCAGTTCGGATTTCTTCGTTCGAGCTTAAGATGGACTTATGCTCGACCCACGCAAGCTCCACCTGCTCCGCGAGCTGGCCAGGCGCGGCACGATCACCGCCGTGGCCGAGGCGGTCACCTTCACCCCCTCGGCGGTCTCGCAGCAGCTCAGCGCCCTGGAACGGGAGGCGGGCGTGCCGCTGCTGGAACGCACCGGGCGCACGGTCACGCTCACCCCGGCCGGGCTGCTGCTGGTCGAGTACGCGCAGGCCGTCCTGGAACAGCTCGAACGCGCCTCGGCCGCGCTCGCCGCGGCCCGGGGCGGGCCGTCGGGGCCCCTGCGGATCGGCGCGTTCCCGACGGCCACCCGCGTGCTGCTGCCCCCTGCGCTCGCCCGCCTGGCCGCGGACTGTCCCGGGCTGGAGCCGATGGTGGCCGAGATCGACCCCGCCGACGTCTCGGCGGCGCTGCGCGCGGGCGAGCTCGACGTCGCCCTCGTGCACGAGTACGACTTCGTGCCCCCGGTCACCGACGCCTCCATCGAGACCGAGCCGCTGTTCACCGAGCCGATGTACCTGACCGACCGGGCCCGCGTCCTCGACGCCCGCGACGACCCGTGGATCACCGGCAAGCCGGGCACGCTCTGCCACACCATGGCGATCAGGGCCTGCCAGGCGGCCGGGTTCGAGCCCAAGGTCCGGCATCACATCGACGACTTCGACACCGTGCTCGCCTTCGCCGCCGCCGGTCAGGGCGTCGCGCTCGTGCCCAGGCTGGCGGCGCTCACCCCGCCGGACGGCGTCTCGCTGACCCGCCTGCCCCTGAGCCGCCGCACGCGGGCGGCCTTCCGCCGCGGCTACGGCGACCATCCGGCGGTCCGCGCGGCCGTCGCCGCCTTCCACACCGCCGCCACCACCCTCCCCCTCTGACGTCCGTACCCGCCGGTCCTCCGGGCTAAGGGGCGGGCCTGCCGAGCAGGCCCTCGGCGAGGGCGGCGAAACTGCGGGCGAGCCGCGCGCTGTCCCCCGCCCGCAACCGGCTCGCGATCGGCTCCATGTGCAGGGACCCGAGCAGCAGGTGCGCGATCTCGTCCGCGTCCACGTCGGGGCGGCCCTCCGTGATCAGGGCGGTGACGTGCCGGTGCCAGCCGGTGTAGATCGGGTTGGTCTCCCGGGGCTCGGATCTGCTGGTCGCGACCGCGTGCTCGTGCGCGGCCACCAGGTTGCCGTTGCGCGCCGCCAGCTCGGCCACCGCGCCCAGGAAGGCGACCAGCCGCTCGACGGGCGGCGCTCCGGGGCCGAGCGGCGGCGGGCCCTCGGCCACCGCCTTGTCCAGCTCGCGGGCCCGCTCGCTCATCAGCTCGCGCATCAGCCCGGTACGGCTGCCGAACCGGTGGAACACCGTCCCCTTGCCCACGCCGGCGGCCACCGCCACCCGCTCGACGGAGACCTGCTCGGGCGGGTGGCGGCGGAGCAGCTCCTCCGCCGCCCGCAGGATCGCCCGCCTGTTGCGCGCGGCGTCGGCCCGCTCTTGACGTTCCATCCGGTCATTGTTGCCCATGGACAAACTTGACCAGCGGTCCATATATTAACTGGACCAACGGTTCAGATAGAGACGGGAACAACCATGCGCGCCATCCAGCTCGACGCCCTCGGCGGCCCCGAGACCCTGCGGCCGGTGGACCTGCCCCGCCCGCGCCCCGAGGCGGGCCAGGTCCTCCTCCGCGCACAGGCGATCGGCGTCAGCTACGCCGAGACGCAGATCCGCTCGGGCGCGCTGCCGTTCCCGCTGCCGCTGCCCGTCGTGCCCGGCGCGGAAGCGGTCGGCGAGGTCGTCGAGACCGGCGAGGGCGTGGACGACGGCCTGCTCGGCACCGTACGCGTGGGGGTGACCGGCGGGCTGGGCGCCTACGCCGAGTACGTGGCCATGCCCGCCGCCCTGACCTGCCCCGTCCCCGAGGACGTGCCGCCCCTGGCGGCCCTGGCCGGGGCCGCGCCCGGCGCGATCGCCCTCGCCCTGCTGCACCGGGCGCGGCTCGGCGGCGGGGAGACCGTGCTGGTCGAGGCGGGTGCCAGTACGATCGGCGGCTACCTGGTCGCGCACGCCAAGGAGTTCGGGGCGGCCCGGGTGATCGCCACCGCGGGCTCGCCGGCCAAGCGGCAGCGGGCCCTCGATCTGGGCGCCGACCAGGCCCTGGACCACGGCGACCCGAGCTGGCCGGACGCGCTGCCGGACGTCGACGTGGCCTTCGAGTCGATCGGCGGCGCGTCGGCCCGGCGGGTGCTCGACCGGCTCGTGCCCGGCACCGGGCGGATGTTGTTCTACGGCATGCTGAGCGGCGAGCCCGCCGCCGTCACGGCCGCCGACCTGATGGAACGCGGCGTGACCGTCGTCGGCTGCGGCGGCCCCGGCTGGGCCGGCCAGGTGTTCGGCACGCACTATCCCGAGATGCTGGCCCGGCTCGGCTCAGGACGCAGCCGCGCCGTCGTCCACGAGACCCTGCCGCTGGCCGAGGCGGCGAAGGCCCACCGCCTCCTGGAGTCGCGCGCGGTCACGGGCCGCGTCCTGCTGGTGCCGTGAGCGGCTCAGCGGTCGAGGACGGCGTCCAGCACGGCCGTGGCGCTGACCTGCTCGGCGTTGTAGTCGCCGGCCGTCACCGCGACGACCAGCTCCTCGCCGGGCAGCACGAGCAGCCGCTGGCCGCCGTTCCCGATCGCCTCGGTCCACGGCCGGTCGCCGGTGCTCACGTACCACTGGTAGCCGTAGCGGAAGTCGCCGTCGATGACGACGCGGGGCCGCGTCATCTCGCGCACCCACTGCTCGGGGACGATGCCCAGCCCGCCGCCGAGCACCAGCCGACCGAGCGCGGCCAGGTCGAGGGGCCGCAGCCGCAGCCCGGCCGCGGCCATCGCCACGCCGTCCGTGCCCTTGACCCACTCGGTCCTGGTGATGCCCAGCGGCTCGAACAGCGCCTTGGCGGCGTACTCCGCCAGCGGTTCGCCGGCGCCCCGCGCGATGAGCCCGCCGAGCAGGGCCGAGGCGCCGCCGCAGTACCGCCACCGCTTCCCGGCCTCCTCGACCACCGGACGTTCCAGGATGAACCGGTACCGGTCAGGAGCGAGCTCCATCGCGATCTCGCTGTTGGCCGGGCTCGTGTACGGCAGGTCCTCGTTCCAGTCGATCCCGAGCGTCATGGTGAGCGCGTGCGCGACGGTGAGATGCGCCCGGCCCGGATCAGCCACCAGGTCCGGATATTCGGGGAACTGCTCCACCAGCCTGGCGTCCGGCGGCGGCACCAGCCCGTCGCGCAGGGCCACGCCGTACAGCAGCGCGACCACGCTCTTGGTGACCGACCGCACGTCGTGCGGCGTGTCGCGGTCGAACACGACGTGCCGGGGCTCCTCGGTGATCCGCTGGTCGACGCCCGCGCCGTAGTGCTCGACGACGACCTCGCCGCCCCGCATGACCACGACCGCGTGCAGATTGGGCGCCGTGCCGGCCTTCAGGACCGCCTCGACCCGCTCCGCCATTCCCATGATGTCCTCCTAAGCCCGGGGGACATCCTGTCGTACCCGCTCGCACGATGTCAGGGTCAAGGGCTGAGAGCGTCCTCAGCGTCTCTCAGGAGGGGCACAGCGGCGCGGGAGCAGGCTTGGTCCCATGGAGCAACTCGTGAACAGCCCCGCCGTCAGCCAGGGTCTGCGCAAGGTCGAGGCCAGGATCAGGCGGCTCAGCGGCTCGTCCGCGCTGCCGGGGATCAACGCGGGCGCCGGGCGGATCGTCAGCGCCGGAGGCAAGCGGTTGCGTCCGGCGCTGACGCTGGCGACCTCGCTCGCCCTCGGCAAGGCCCCCGACCGCCGGGTGATCACGGCCGCCGCGTGCGTGGAGCTGATCCACGCCGGCTCGCTCGTGCACGACGACCTCATGGACCGGGCGACCGAGCGGCGCGGCACCCGTACGCTCAACGCCGAGCTGGGCGAGGGCAAGGCCCTGGTGATCGGCGACTTCATGCTGGCCAGGGCGGGTCTGGCGGCCATCACCGCGGTGTCCAGGCCGGTCGCCGAGGTGCTCGCGGCCACCGTGGTGGAGCTGGCCGAGGGCCAGTACCTGGAGACGAGCGACCTGTTCAACCCGGCCAGGACCAGGGAGAGCGCGCTGCGTTCGATCACCGGCAAGACCGCCGCGCTGTTCCGGGCCGGCTGCCTGGTGGCCGCCGTTTGCGCGCGGGCCAGCGCCGAGGACCGGGCGCGCGTGGCGGCGTACGGCGAGAAGTTCGGGCTGATCTTCCAGGTGCTGGACGACCTGCTCGACCTGACCGCCTCCAGCGCCCAGCTCGGCAAGCCGGCCGGCAACGACCTGCGGCAGGGCGTCTACAGCCTGCCGCTGCTCCTGTCCGGCGCCGATCTCGGCGACCTGCTCGGCCGCGACATGAGCGACGAGCAGGTGGACGAGGCGCTGCGCCGGCTGCGCGCGGGCGACCTGGTGCCCAACACGCTGGAGTTCTGCCGGGGCCTGGCCTCGGACGCGCTGGCCGCCCTCCCGGTGATCCACGACAGGGAGATCGCGGCCCTGCTGTACGGCCTCCCGACGGCCTACATCGACCACGTCGCGGGGGTGTCGTCGCAGTTGACGGGCGTCAGTTGAGATTTGTTGGAACAATTGGTAGGAATCGCCTCCACAACCCGGCGAATCGCGCTAATACTGGAGTCACGCACTACAGGAGCGCACATGCGAAAGATCCCCCCTCGCATGATGATCCGGGACGACGGGCTTGAGTCCAGTCACTTCCTCCAGCTCGCCGCCGTGGACTTCACCGGCATCTACGCGGTCCACCTGGCCGCGAAGGAAGAACGGCTGAAGATGACCAGGCTCGCCATGAGCCTGTTGTCGGGGCCGTTCCTCGCGGCCATCGCCCTGACCAGCGCCAAGGTGGTGGACCCGCAGAGCCTCACGGAGTGGCAGCGCGTGCCGTGGTACCTGTTCGCCCTGGTCACGGCGTTCGGGGTGCTCAGCGTGCTGCCGTTCCTGCGGCTGATCGAGGCGGTCCGCGCGCACGCCAGGACGGCCCGCGCGATCAACAACTTCCGCCTGCTGTACGCCACCAGGCTCAAGGACCGGCTCGGCTGGAGCCCGAACCTGCCGATCGACCCCCGCTTCCCGGAGACGTACGCGCCGCTGGCCTGGCCCGGCATCAACGTGACCACGCTGGCGCTGGCGAACTCGGCCTACCTGACGGTGGGCCTCACCGGCCTGTGCGGGCAGGCGCCCAACCTGCTCCTGCTCACCTTCGGCATCCTCCTCGTCACGCTGGTCCACTACGCCGTCTACTACGTGCGCTGCAACGTGACCAGGCGGCGCCGGCTCCCGCACGACCCCTACGAGTTCCCGGATCAGGAGACCTGAATGCCCGGCCCTGCGTCATGGGCGTCATGTGGGGAGGCGTGGATGTGGATGATGCGACATGTCTGGACGGCGGGCACACTCGCCGACGACGACCGCGGCCCCGTGATCGAGGCGCCGTCCGTGCTGTTCGAGATCGCCGAGGTGCGGGGCGACGACCCGATCATCGCGCGGTACGGCGACGCGGAGCGGCTGGCCCTGTACAGCAGGAAGTTCAGCGAGGACGTGGTCGTGCCGCCGTTCAAGTACAGCTACGGCGCCCGGATCAGGGGGCAGCTCGCCTGGGCGGCCGACCTGCTGCGGGTCAAGCCGTACAGCAAGAGCGCGTGGATCTCGCTGACCATCCCCGGCGAGCCGTACGACGCGGTGCCCTGCCTGATCGGCGTGGCGTTCCGGATCCGGGACGGCGCGCTCGCCATGACCGCGACCTTCCGCTCCCAGAACGCCTTCACCAGCTACCTCAACTACCTGCCGCTCGCCGAGGTGCACGCGACCATGGCCCGCGACCTGGAACTGGACCGCGGGCCGATGCGGGTGTTCGTGGACGTGCCGCACCTGTACCTGGCCGACAGCACCCAGGTGCTGCGGGTCATGCGGCCCGCGCGGCGGTGAGCGGCGCGGCGATCTCCTCCAGCCCCTTGCGCTCGGCCTTGACCCCGAAGGCCAGCTCGACCAGCCCCGCGACGATCATCACGATCGCGCCGATCGAGAACGCCAGCGCCGTGTCGCCCGGCGCACCGCTCTCGACCAGCGAGGCGAACACGAGCGGGCCGGCGATGCCGCCGGCGGCCGTGCCGATCGCGAAGAAGAAGGCGATGGCCATCGCCCTGGTCTCCATGGGGAAGATCTCGCTCACCGTCAGGTACGCCGCGCTGGCCCCCGCCGAGGCCACGAAGAGCACCACGGACCAGCAGAGGGTCAGCGTCATCGCGGTCAGCGCGCCCTGGTTGAACAGCCAGGCGGTGCCGAGCAGCAGCACCCCGGAGCCGATGTAGGTCGCCGAGATCATGGGGACCCGGCCGACGGTGTCGAAGAGCCTGCCGAGCAGCAGCGGGCCGAGGAAGTTGCCGACCGCGATGATCGCGAAGTAGTAGCCCGTGTGCGAGTCGATCTTGAAGAACGTGGTCAGGATCTGGGCGTACCCGAAGGTGATCGCGTTGTAGAGGAACGCCTGGCCGATGAAGAGCGACAACCCGAGGACCGTGCGCTTGGGATAGAGCGCGACCATCGTGTGCGCGATCTTCAGGAAGCCGATCGACCTGCGCTGGTGGATGGTCATCGACTCCTGCGGCTCGGGCAGGTCCCGGCCGATCTGACGTTCGATGTCGTCCACGATCTGCTCGGCCTCGCGGTCGCGGCCGTGGATGAACAGCCAGCGCGGGCTCTCCGGGACGTTCCTGCGCACCAGGAGGATGGCCAGGCCGAGCACCACCCCCAGCCCGAACGCCACCCGCCAGCCGATGTTGACCGGCAGGTCGTTCAGCAGCGGCACGGTCAGCAGGGCGCCGCCCGCCGCGCCGAGCCAGTAGCTGCCGTTGATGATGATGTCGATGCGTCCCCGGTGGTGGCTCGGGATCAGCTCGTCGATGGCCGAGTTGATGGCCGCGTACTCGCCGCCGATGCCGAAACCGGTCATGAAGCGGAACAGGAAGAACCACCACGCGTCGAAGGACAGGGCGGTCATCAGCGTCGCCGCGAGGTAGACCACGAGCGTCAGCAGGAACAGCTTCTTCCTGCCGAACCTGTCGGTCAGCCAGCCGAAGAACAGCGCCCCCACGCAGGCCCCGGCCACGTAGAGGGCCGCGGCGAGGCCGGCGACCTGCGCCTGGGTGATGTCCAGGCCGCTGCCGGGCTTGGCGAGCTGCCCGGACAGGTTGCCGACGATGGTGACCTCCAGCCCGTCGAGCACCCATACCGTGCCGAGGCCGATGACGATCATCCAGTGCCAGCGGGACCACGGCAGCCGGTCCAGCCGTGCGGGCACCTTGGTAGTTACGGTGCCGGTATCCACGTCGCTCATAAGGGCACTTGGGTACCCGGTAAACGGATGGCAAACGTTCCCTACAGGGCAGGTTTTCTGGCCTCGACCAGGGTGGTGCCGAACCAGGGGCCGCCGTACCACAGACGGGCGCCCAGGTCGCGCCGGCGGATGTCGATCACGCCCAGGTCGCGCAGGGCGTCCTCGTAATCGGGCGCGTACCGGAAGTCGGCGATCAGCATGAGCCCGCCGGGCCGCAGCACCCGATGGGCCTCCGTGATCGCCCGCCGGCGGCCTTCGGCGGAGGGGATGTTGTGGATCGCCAGGCTCGACACGACGACGTCGAACGCGCCGTCCTCGAACGGCAGGTCGCGCATGTCGCCCGTGACCAGCTCGACCCGGTCGGCGACGCCTTCGGCCGCGGCGTTGGCCAGGGTGACGGCCGCGGCGTTGCCCGACTGGTCCTTCGAGCTCCACAGGTCGACGCCGGCCGCCCGTCCGGAGGTGAGCCGGGCGGCGGCGGCCAGCAGCACCGCGCCGCGTCCGCAGCCGAGGTCGAGCACCCGCTCACCGCCTTCGAGCGGCTCCAGCAGCTCGGCCCAGACGGCGAACTTGCCGCGGCGCGTGGTGTAGAGGTAGCTGGCCGCGCTGGCCAGCGTGTAGAGCCCGCCGAAGGCGAAGGCGATCCCGGCGGCGGGGATGTCCAGCACGAAGGAGAGCGCCGCGAGAGCCAGCAGGACGATCGCCCCGAAGAGCAGTCCGCCGAGGGCCCACGGTGCGTCGAATCCGTAGCTACCGTGTCGAGTGCTCACTCTCACGTTATATCTCAAGAGGGTCTTGACCGGGAATTGAGCAAACACTTCCCCTTCACCCTCAATTGGCCCGCAACGCAATAACTATGGTGACTTGGATGGGCTGGCATTGGGGGTTTGACCAGGCATGACAGGGAAACAACGCGAATTCGGCCTAGGAGCGAGCATCGCGCTGACGGTGGCGTCGGCCGCGCTGTGGGGGGTGGCGCACCTGGCCACCCACCGTCACCGGATGGGCATCGCCCTCATGGCGGCCTACGTGCTGATGCTCGCCGGCGTCCTGACGGTGTTCACCGCGTTCAGCACCCGGCTGCTGTCGCTGGCGGTCCAGCCCGGCTGGCTCACGGTGCTCACCGTGGCGCTGGTCGGGATCGCGCTGGCGTGGACCGCGGTGATCATCCGGTCGTTCCTGCTCGTCCGTCCCGACTCCTCCGACACCGCCGGACGTTTCCTGACCACCACGCTCGCGGCCGCCCTCTGCGCGCTCGTCCTGGCCCCCACCGCGTACGCCACCCGCATGGCCTACCTGTCCCGCGACGTCGTCAGCCATGTCTTCGCCACCACCACCAGCAGCGCCCCCGTCGTCGCCCAGGACCCGTGGAACGGCGCGAAGCGCGTCAACTTCCTGCTGATCGGCGCGGACGCCGCCCCCGGCCGCCCCGGCGTGCGCACCGACAGCATGACCGTGGCCAGCGTGGACACCGAGACCGGCGCCACCACCCTGTTCGGCCTGCCGCGCAACCTGCAGAAGGTCCAGCTTCCGCACGGCCCGGCCAGGAGCCGCTTCCCCTTCGGCTTCACCGGCGACGGCCCCAGCACCCCCGGCCTGCTCAACGAGATCTTCCAGTACGCCGAGGACCACCCGGAGGTGGTGCCCGGCGTGGGCAAGGGCAAGCGCGGCCCGTCGCTGCTCAAGCGCACCGTCAGCGACATCCTCGGCATCCCGGTCAGCTACTACGCCATGGTCGACATGAAGGGCTTCGCCGAGATCGTCGACGCGATGGGCGGCGTCCGGGTCACCGTCAAGGACCCCATCGTGTACGGCAAGTACCGCGAGGGCCTGCTGCCCGCCGGCACCCGCAAACTGTCCGGCGAGGAGGCCCTCTGGTACGGCCGCTCCCGCACCGACAGCGACGACTACGTCCGCATGGGCCGCCAGAAGTGCCTGCTCAACGCGGTCGCCAAGCAGGCCGATCCGATGACCGTGCTCAAGAGCTTCGAGAAGCTGGCCGCGGCCACCAAGCGGGCCATCTCCAGCGACGTGCCCCAGGACCTGCTGCCCGCCCTGATCGAGCTGTCGGACAAGGTGAAGGACACCAGGATCCGGAGCCTCAGCTTCGTCCCGCCGCTGATCAGCACCGTCACGCCCGACTGGTACCTGATCAGGCGCAAGGTCTCCGAGGCCCTGGACGAGCGCCCGGCCAACCGGTCGGCGAGCGCGCACCACTCCGCCGCCCCGACCCAGGACCCGGAGAATCCGGTCAGCCTGGACGCCGCCTGCGGCTGAACCCTCACCTTTCCGACAGCCATCACCCCAGCACGGAGTGTGGCATGATGGTGCGCGGGCCCAACGGAAACGATTTTCATCGTCATTTCAGGAGCGCACGTGAGAGTGGCATTCGTCGGCAAGGGCGGCAGCGGGAAGACGACGATCTCGGCGCTGTTCGCGCGGCACGTGGCGGCCCAGGGCGACCCGGTGGTCGTCATGGACGCCGACATCAACCAGCACCTGGCCCTGGTGCTCGGCCTCGACGCCCAGCCCGAGCCGCTCGGGGCCCACCTCACCGAGATCAAAGACCTGCTGCGCGGCGACAACCCGCGCATCGCCTCGGCCGAGACCATGGTCAAGACCACCCCGCCGGGCCGCGGCTCGCGCCTGCTGGGCTTCGACGACCTGGCCGCGCTCGACTACGCCGTGACCACCCCCCATGGCCTGCGCCTGCTGGCCACGGGCCCGTTCGACGACGACGACCTCGGCGTGGCCTGCTACCACTCGAAGGTCGGCGCGGTGGAGTTGCTGCTCAACCACCTGGTCGACGGCCAGGGCGAATACGTCGTGGTCGACATGACCGCCGGCTCCGACTCCTTCGCCTCCGGGCTGTTCACCCGGTTCGACCTGACGTTCCTCGTCGCCGAGCCCACCAGGCAGGGCGTGAGCGTCTACCAGCAGTACCGCGACCACGCGGCCAAGTACGACGTCGCGCTCGCCGTGGTCGGCAACAAGGTCCACGGCCCGTCCGACGTGGAGTTCCTCCGCGCGCACGTGGGCGACGACCTGCTGACCTGGATGGAGCACTCCTCGGCGGTGCGCGCCATGGAGCAGGGCCGCCACTTCACGCTCGACGATCTGGAGCCGGCCAACACCGAGGCGCTGGCCGTCCTGCGCAAGACCCTCGACGCGCAGGAGAAGGACTGGCCGCGCTTCGGCCGCCAGACCGCGGAGTTCCACCTGCGCAACGCCCGCGCGTGGGCCAACGCCCGCACGGGAGCCGACCTGGCGGAGCAGATCGATCCTGACTTCGTCTACGGCCCCTAAAACGCACCTCCAGGCCTCTGGAGCTACCCACTTCTCCCACATAACGTCAGATTCGATCCCCTTCGAGAGGAGACAGCATGTCGCTGACCGTCCCGAACGATCTGCTGGACCAGGCCCGAGCCGGAGACGTGGACGACGCCGCGTTCGTCGCCTGCGTCCGCGACTCACTCCCCTACGCGTGGTCGCTGATCAGCGAGCTGGTCGCCGAGCGCGCGCAGAGCGGAGCCGAGTTCGCCGACAACCAGGTGCCACCGCCGTCCGAGGAGGCACGCGGCCAGCTCCTGCGGTGTCTGGCGAGCGACGCGATGCGCGGCGCGCTCGAACGCCACTTCGGCGTACGGCTGGCCTTCCAGAACTGCCACCGGGTCGCCGTCTTCGACCCGTCGGCCACCAAGGCCCTCGACGAGTTCGTCACCCCGCGGGCCCAGATCCTCAACCAGAAACCGGAGCTGGTCGACTGCTGAACCCATGGGCGAGCCGGGCCGTCCCGGCTCGCCCGTCAGTCCGCCAACAGGGGGATGACCTCGGCGCCGATGCGGCGCACGTCCTCCAGGGCCCGCCGGTGGTCGCCGATGCCCTCCACGGTCAGGATCACGTGCTCGATCCCGGTGCTCTCGGCCGTGCGGCGCAGCACCTCGGCGCAGTGGGCGGGCGTGCCTACCGGATGGATGCGCGTCAGCAGGTCGACGTAGGCGGTGACGTCCCGCGAGGGGCGTGGCCGGCCGTCCACCGGCAGGTAACCGGCCAGCCCCGGGCCCAGCCAGGCGGGCATCGACTCCTTCAGCTCCCGGACGGCCGCCTCGGTCGAGTCGGCCACGTGCGCCACCCCGGCCGCCAGGTGTCCCGCCGGGCTCCCGCCCCGCGCGACGTGCTCGGCGACCAGCAGGGCCTTGTCGTGGTCGCCGATGTGCATGCCGAGCAGCATCGGCAGCCCGCGCTCGGCCGCCAGCGCCACCGTCGAGCCCGACGTGCACGCCACCACGGGCCGCAGCCGGGCCCGCGGCACCAGGGCGACCTGCCTGAACAGGAAGAACTCCCCCTCGGCCGCCACCGACCCCGTGGACAGGGCCTCGACCAGCAGGTCGAGCGACTCGGCGAAGCCCCGCTCGAACCGGTCGAGCCCGGTGCCGAACACCTCCAGGTCGACCCACGGGCCGCCCCTGCCGACGCCGGGCGTGAACCGCCCGCCCGACAGGTGGTGGAGCATGGCCGCCTGCTCGGCCAGCGCCACGGGATGCTGGGACGACAGCACGCTCACCGCCGTGCCGAGCCCGATCCGGCTGGTGCGCCCCGCCGCCACGGCGGCCAGCGTGACCGCCGACGGACACACGCCGTAGGACATGAAGTGGTGCTCGGCGATCCAGGCGTCGTGGAACCCGGCCGCCTCGGCGGCCTCGATCAGCTCCACCGAGTTCCGCAGGACCTGCCCTGGATCCTGGCCGGGAAAGCAGGCCGCGATGACGAAGATCCCGATCCGCACTCCCCCGATCCTACGGCTCAGCCGAACAGCGCGGCCTGCCCTTCACCCACGAGCGGATCCCTGACCTGCTTCAGATGCCGCCACTGCGGCAGGTCGTCCAGGTAGGACCAGGAGAGCCGGTGGTGCGGTGTGGGGCCGAGCCGGGCCAGGGCGTCCTGGTGGGCGGGCGAGGGGTATCCGGCGTTCTCCGCGAAGCCGTACTCCTCATGCCCGATCGTGCCCATGTAGGCGTCCCGCCGCACCTTGGCCAGGACCGAGGCCGCCGCGACCGAGACGCTGGCCGCGTCGCCCTTGATCTCCAGGCGGACCGGCCAGGGTGCGCCGATGTAGTCGTGCTTGCCGTCGAGGATCACGGCGTCGGGGCGCACCGGCAGGGCTTCCAGCGCCCGGCGGGCGGCCCTGCGCAGCGCCTCGGTCATGCCGAGCGCGTCGATCTCGGCGTGGCTCGCCTCGCCGAACCCGATGCCGGCCGCCCATGCGGTCAGCTCGTCGGCGAGCGGGCCGCGTTTGGCGGCCGAGACCTGCTTGGAGTCGGTCAGGCCGGGCGGCGGCTCGGACAGATCGGTCACGACGGCGCAGACCGTCACCGGCCCCGCCCACGCGCCCCTGCCCACCTCGTCGACGCCCGCGACCGTGCGGGTGCTCGGCATGGACAGCAGGAGCTGCTCGATCTCGTACGTCGGCGCCATGGGCAGACGCTACCGCTCGGCCGGGGTCACCGGTTCCAGATCGCCGGCGATGTACCGGGCGGCCACGTGGATCGCCCGCAACGTCACCGACACCGACGGCCGGTGCACGCTGGACCTGCGGGCGACCGCGTGCACGTCGCGGCCGACCGGGTTGCCGGGGAACTCCCTGACCGCCAGCCCGCGCACCCCGGCGGCCAGCGCGAGCGCGGGCACCGCGGCGATGCCGATGCCCTTGGCGACGAGGGACAGGATCGTCCCGAGCCCCTCGAACTCCCAGGGCGTCGGCCGGGTGCCGCCGACGTCCACGAACAGCCGGTCCACGGCCAGGCGCGAGGGCTCGCCGTCGGGGGTGGCCATCCACGGCTCGTCGCGCAGCTCGCGCAGGTCGAGCGGCACCCCGGGGTCGGCCAGCCGGTGCCTGCGCGGCACGACGAGCACGATGGGGTCGCGCAGCAGGGGGAAGACCCGCAGGCTCTCGCTCTCGCGGACCGACCCGTACCAGTCGTCGACGAGGGCGATGTCCACCTCCCCCGCCTGGACCTCCCGCATGCCGCGCCCCGACCTGCTCTGGCCCAGGCGGAGCGTCAGCTCGGTGTGGCGGCGCAGCGAACGCGCGAGCGCCGGCGCGAATGCCACGGCCGCTGTGGGGAAGGCGGTGACGACGACGCGCCCCGAGGGGGTGCCCGCATGGGCGGAGAGGTCGGACTCGGCCTCCTCGACCATTGACAGGATGCGTTCGGCGTGCTGGACGAGCCGGCGTCCGGCGTCGGTCAGCTCCGCGCTGCGCGCGGTTCTGTCGATCAGCGCGGTGCCGGTCTCCCGTTCCAGCGCCGCGAGCTGCTGGGAGACGGCCGAGGGGCTGTAGCCCAGAGACTCGGCGGCGGCCGCGATGCTGCCCCGGCGAGCGAACTCACAGATCAGCGCCAAGCGCCGGAATTCGAGCATCAGACTTCCTTACGCCTACCCACAAAAAGCCTCGCTTGTACTGATGCCTTCATACAACCACCCTGGGAACGTGACAAACATGACCGTGACCTTGTCCGCCACCTTGGCGGCGAACGAAGACATCGAACGAAGACGGCGCGCTGGGGAACGCGTGCTGCACCTGGCCTTCGGCGAGGCCGGTCTGCCCGTCCACCCGGCGCTGCGCGACAAGCTGGCCGCCGCTTCCGAGCGCAACGGCTACGGGCCGGTCGCGGGCGCGTCCGGGCTCCGGGCCGCGGCAGCGGGCTACTGGACACGACGGGGGCTCCTGACCGACCCCGAGCTGGTCGTCTGCGGACCTGGCAGCAAGTCGCTGCTGTACGGCCTGCTCCTGGCGATCGGCGGCGACATCGTCCTGCCCATGCCCAGCTGGGTCAGCTACGCCGCGCAGGCCGATCTGGTGGGCTCCCGTCCCATCCTGGTGCCCGCACCGCCAGGAGAGGGCGGGGTGCCCGACCCCGACCTGGTCGTCGCGGCGGTCCGCAAGGCCCGGTCGGCGGGCAGGACGGTCAGCTCCCTGCTGGTCACGCTGCCCGACAACCCGACCGGCCGGCTGGCCACGCCGGAGACCGTCGCCCGCCTGGCGGCCGTGGCCCGCGAGCTGGACCTGATCGTGATCTCCGACGAGATCTACCGCGACCTGGTCCACGACGAGTCGGCCGGCTACACCTCGCCGGCCGACCTCGCGCCCGAGCGCACGATCATCACCACCGGGCTGAGCAAGAGCCTGGCGCTCGGCGGGTGGCGGATCGGCGTGGCCCGGCTGCCCGAGGGCGCGCACGGGCTGCGTACCCGGCTGCTGGCGGTGGCCAGCGAGATCTGGTCGGCGCCGGCCGCGCCCGTCCAGGAGGCCGCGTCCTACGCCTTCGACGAGCCGCGCGAGCTGACCGACCGGGTCGCCGGCAGCCGGAGGTTGCACGGCATCGTGGCGCGGGCCGTCCACGAGCGGTTCACGGAGATCGGCGCCTCGGTGCCGCGACCCCAGGGAGGCTTCTACCTCTATCCCGACCTGAGCCACCTCAGGCTCGGCGGCTCCGCCGAGATCACCCGGATCCTGCTGGACGAGCACGGCATCGGCGTCCTGCCCGGACACGCCTTCGGCGACGACCCGTCGGCCGCCCGGGTACGCGTGGCGGTGAGCCTGCTCTACGGCGACTCGCCCGAAGAACGACTGACCGCGCTGAACAGCACAGATCCCCTTCAACTGCCATGGATCGCAGCCAATCTGAACCATCTGTCCATGGGTCTGAAGGAGCTCGCTCTGGTCCGTCACGGCGTCGTGGGTGAACGTCACCCGGCGCTGGTGCCGGCACCATGTCACGGTTAGGCGAATCTTTCCCCAAGAGCTGGTTTACCATCCACCAAATCAGCCCTCTGACCTGCGGAAACACCGCACATCCAGAAACCCGGGAAAGATGGCTTCGAGAGCCTGGTTACGCGCGCGCCGCGCGAGCCTCATCATGTGCTCATGCCCGCTCTTGTCACCTTGTCCGGGCGCTCCGTGCGCCTGGAACCTCTCAGCCACGCGGTGATCGACGATCTCGTCGCCGCGGCGAGTGAAGACCGCTCCACTTACGCCTTCACTCGCGTCCCGGACGGCCGGGACGAGATGGTCTCCTATGTGGAGGCCGCCATGGCTGAGCAGGCGGAGGGCCGCACGCTGCCCTTCGCCATCCGGTGGCTGAACACCGACCGCGTGGTCGGTGCCACCCGTCTCATGCACCTGGAGTATTGGCAGGGCCCCATGCCCTGGCCTCCGGGTACACGGGGTGCGGTGGGCGACATCCCGTCCGTGGCGGACATCGGTTACACCTGGCTGGGCGCCTGCGCCCAGGGCACCGGCGTCAACCGGGAGAGCAAGTTCCTCATGCTCTCACTCGCCTTCGAGACCTGGAACGTCCACCGCATCACACTCAAGGCAGATGTCAGGAACGTCCGATCCCGGGCCGCCATCGAGGCCCTCGGCGCACACTTCGACGGGGTGCGGCGAGCGGATAGCCGAGGCGCCGACAATACGGTCCGAGATACGGCCTTCTACTCGATCCTGAACTCCGAATGGCCGCTCGTCCGAGAACGGCTGGCCATGCGGCTCGGACTGGTAGAGGCAGCGTAGGAACATCGGCAACGGCCCCGCCCATACTTTTCCGGGCGGGGCCTGTATTTTTCCGCGTCCCCATCGGCTCTACATGACACGCCCCCGTGTCGGTGCGCCATGTACGGCCTGCCATCAGCATGCGGAGGCATGGTCAACACCTGATCAAAGGCGGATCAACGGTGTGTTCCGGCGATCAGCCCAGTTCTAGGTGGTAAGCGGTACTGGATCTATCATTTGGACACAAATCGTTCCATTGCCCGGGAGACAGACGGCATGGCTGGTCAGAGCGTTGAGGGCGGGCTGCGGTTCGCCGTGCTCGGTCCCGTCCGCGCGTGGCGCGAGGGGCAGGAACTCGACCTGGGCACCCCGCTGCAACGTTCGATCCTCGGCATGCTGCTCCTGCGGGAGGGCCGCGCGGTCACCCCCGCCGAGATGATCGACGCCGTGTGGGGCGAGGACGCGCCGCCCCGCGCCCTGGGCGCGCTGCGCACCTACGTCTCCCGCCTGCGCACGGTGCTCGAACCCGACAGGCCCGCCCGCTCCCGTCCCGAGCTGCTGACCTCCATCGGCCGGGGCTACGCCCTCCGCCTGCCCGACGACGCGCTCGACCTGACCCGCTTCGAACGCGGCCTCGCCGAGGCCGAGACCGCCCGCAAGGCCGGCCGGCTCTCCGCCGCCGCCGAGGGCATGCGGGCCGCGCTGACCCTGTTCGAGGGCGAGCCGCTGGCCGGCGCCGTCGGCCCGTACGCCGAGCACCAGCGCGACCGCCTGGCCGAACGCCGCGTCAGCGTCATCGAGACGCTCATGGACCTCGACCTGGAGCTGGGCGGGCACGCCGCGGTCGTGTCCGAGCTGATCGCGCTCACCGCCGAGCACCCCCTGCGCGAACGGCTGCGCGCCCAGCTCATGCTGGCCTACTACCGGTGCGGACGGCAGGGCGACGCCCTCAACGTGTTCACCGAGACCCGCGAGGCGCTCATCGACGAGCTGGGCATCGAGCCCGGCAGCGAGCTGACCGCCCTCCACCAGCGCATCCTGGCCGCCGACCCGGCTCTCACCCTCGTGCCGCCGCCCGCCGCCCCGGCCGAGCAGGCCGCCGGCGAGCCCGCGGCCGAGGAGGAGCCGCCCGCGCTCGAACTGCCCCGCCCGGCGCAGCTCCCGGCCGCGGTCAGCGACTTCACCGGGCGCAGGGAGGTGGCCGTCCGCGTCCACACCCTGCTGTCCGCGCAGTCGTCGGCCGAGGGCGTGCCGGTGGTGGCGTTGTGCGGCATCGGCGGCGTCGGCAAGACCACGCTGGCCGTCCACGTGGCGCACGCGGCCGACGACCTGTTCCCCGACGGGCAGCTCTACGCCGACCTGCGCGGCCACAGCGACGAGGTGACCGCTCCGGAGTCGGCGCTCGGCGGCTTCCTGCGCGCGCTCGGCATCCCACCCGACGTCATCCCCGACGGCCTGGCCGAACGTTCGGCGCTCTACCGCTCGCTGCTGTCCGACCGGCGCATCCTCGTGCTGCTGGACAACGCCCGCGACGCCGACCAGGTCAGCCCGCTGCTGCCGGGCTCGCCGGGCTGCGCGACGATCGTCACCAGCCGGGCCAAGCTGGCCGACCTGCCCGCGGCCCGGCTGATCGACCTCGACGTCATGGAGCCGGACGAGGCGCTGTCGCTGTTCTCCTCCGTGGCCGGGCCCGAGCGGGTGGCCGCCGAGCACGGCGCCGCCATGGACGTGGTCGCCGCCTGCGGTTTCCTGCCGCTGGCCGTCCGGATCGTGGCCGCCCGGCTGGCCGCCCGCCCCTCCTGGACGGTCGCCTCCCTGGTGCCCAGGCTGGCCGACGAGCAGCGCCGCCTCGACGAGCTGCGCGTGGGCAACCTGGCCGTCGAGGCCACCTTCGCGCTCGGCTACGGCCAGCTCGAACCGGCCCAGGCCCGCGCCTTCCGCCTGCTGTCCCTGCCGAAGGGCCCCGACATCTCGATCGGGGCCGCCGCGGCCGTCCTGGCGATGAACATGTACGAGGCCGAGGAGCTGCTGGAGTCGCTGGTCGACATGAGCCTCCTGGAGGCCACCGCGCCCGGCCGCTACCGCTTCCACGATCTGCTCAGGCTGTTCGCCAGGCGCGTCCTGGACAAGACCGAGCGTCCCGAGGACAAGACGCTGGCGCTGCGCCGGCTGCTCGGCTTCTACCTGGCCTCGTCCCGGTCCGCCCACCGGCTGGCCTACGAGGGCAGCATGATCCCCGACAACCTGGCCGTGGTCGGCAGCGGGCTCACCTTCACCACCGTCGACGAGGCCGTGGCCTGGCTGATCTCCGAGGGCGACTCGCTGTTCGCGGCCATCAACCAGGCCGCGACGACGTCCACCGCCGGCGAGCAGCTCCTGCCCGCCGCCGACATGCTGGTGGCCATGGAACCGCTGCTGGAGGCGGGCACCCACACCCGAGAGTTCGACCAGGGCACCCGCGCGGTGCTCGCCGCCGCGCTGAACCTGGGCGACGAGGCCAGCGAGCTGCGCTCCCGGTACGTGCTGGGCCGGGTGCTGTTCGCCGGCAACCAGCTCTCGGAGTCCGAGACCCATTTCCGCCGCGTGTACGAGCTCTCCGACACCCGCGGCGAGAAGATCGTCACCGGCGAGGTGCTCAACGCGCTGGCCGTCGTCGTCGGCCGGCAGCGCCGCCACACCGAGGCCCTCACCCTGTTCGACGCCGCCTCCCGCTACTACCGCGAGAACGGCGTCCCCGCCGGCGAGGCCCTGGTGCTCAGCTACTCGGCCCGCGACCACCTGGGCCTCGGCCACGCCGAGGACGCCATCGCCGCGGCGGAGAAGGGCCTGGCCATCTTCACCGAGATCGGCAGCGGCGCCGGCACCGCCCGCGCCCGCTACCACCTGGGCATCGTGCTCAGCCGGGTCGGCCGGCTCACCGAGGCGGTGCACCACCACGCCGAGTGCCTGGCCTTCTTCCGCTCCAGCAAGCAGCGGGTCTGGGAGCAACGCGTGTGCTCCCGGCTGGCCGAGACGTTCATCGCCGCCGGGCGCTACCCCGACGCCGTACGCCACGCCGAGCAGGCGCTCATGGTCTCGCGCGAGATCGGCCATCCCTACGGCGAGGCGCTCTCGCTCACCGTGCTCGGCCGGGCGCTACGCGGACTGGGCAGCGTCGCGCGGAGCCTCGACTGCCTCAGGCAGGCCTACGACGTCTTCACCAGGCTCGGCGCCCCCGAGGCCGGCGACCTGAAGCTCCTGCTGGACAGCGTCGCCGTCGAGCGGTCCGTCGTCGAGTCCTGAGTACAGCTCGTCGTCCAGACGTGTCATCCACACATGGTTGATCAAGGCTGTCCTTAGTCAATGCCGATGGCAGCCCGGCCGGTCATCCTGACCGCCACGCGTCGCCAGGGGGCCCGGTCATCCGGATGCTTCGCGTGACGGCTAGCCGCCTCACACAGACGACCGGCCGGACTCGACGCGGGCCTTCGAACCCCCCAGGCCCGCGTCTCGGTCAGAAGCCTCCACCGGCGCGGTCAACGTCGGATCAACGGTGAATCAAAGCAGGAAATAACCCTCGGCGATGAGCGGCCGGATCGCGTCGGCGTTGGGGATCTCGCCGTCGCCGACCAGCTCGGCGATCACGTTGAGCAGCGGCCCGAGCGCCAGCTCGCCGTCGCACACGCCGGCCAGGGCGGCCTCGACGGTGCCGACCTCCCTGCTGCGCCGCAGCCCCTGCGTCTGGCGCAGCACGATGCGGATCGGGTCCTCGGCGCCGGGCAGGCCGACGCGTTCGTCGAGCACCCCGTCGGCCGTGCGCAGCAGCGCCGCGTCGAGGTCGGCGGCGCGGTGGGCGGCGGCGATGGAGTCGAGCACGTCGTCGACGTAGTCGCCGACCGGCAGGGCCACCTGGTGGGGCAGGTGCTCCACGCGCACGACCGGGTCGAGGGTGCCCGAGTTGCGCATGGTGATCCAGCCGAAGCCGATGCCCTCAACCTTGCGCTCGTCGAACCAGGCCAGCCACCGGTCGTAGTGGTCGGTGTAGCCCTTGGTGCCCTGCTCGGCCGCGTCCTTGAGCCACAGCTCGACGTATTCGGCCGGATCCTGCACGTCACGCTGGACGACCCAGGCGTCGCAGCCGGTCTCGCGCAGCCAGCCGCCGACCCGGTCGTGCCAGTCCTCGCCCTCGACGTGCAGCCAGTTGGCCAGGAAGTGGGCCTGCCCGTCGGGCGCGAGGTGGCGCGGGGTGCGCCGGACCAGGTCGCGGCAGAAGTCGTCGGCCTCGCCGCCGGACTCGCGGTAGGTCAGCGTGCGCTCGGCCCCGGGGGCGATGACGAACGGCGGGTTGCTGACGACCAGGTCGAACAGCTCGCCCTCGACCGGCTCGAACATCGACCCCACCCGCGCGTCGACGCCCGTCACGCCGGACAGCTCCCAGCTCAGCCGGGCCAGCTCCACGGCGCGCGGGTTGAGGTCGGTGGCCACCACCTGCTCGGCCCGCCCGTCGAGGTGGAGCACCTGGACGCCGCAGCCCGTGCCGAGGTCGAGCGCGCGCGTGACGGGCCGGCGGCTGACGAGCTGGGCCAGGTTGGCCGAGGCGCCCCCGGCCCCCACGACGTGGTCGGCCCGCAGCGCCGGGTCGCCGGGCCGGACCTTGCGGTCGGAGACCACGTAGCCGCCGGTCTCCCACGGCTGGAGGTGCACGGTCGCCCTGATCAGGTCGCCGTCGGCCGACACCAGCCCCGACTCCAGGACGGCGGCCGGCACGGATTTGGCCGGCACCGGCACGCCGAGCCACCAGAGCCTGATCAGGGTGCCCAAGGGGTCGCCGTCGGCGGTCGCCCGCAGGGCCGGGACGAGCTCCTCCCGCGCCAGGGCCGAGGCCGCCATGGCGCCGAGCCGGTCGCGGACGCCGTCGATCGTGTAGCCGGTTTCGAGGAGGTGATGGCGCAGTCGTTCCACGGACACCATCCTTTCACCAGCCACCGACAGTGCTCATACTGTTACTTACGCACCCAAGCGTTCTGCAAGCCATGGACAAGTGGGTGGCGGTATCTCTAGGGGTGCAAGACGCCGTACCGAGGAGCGCGCCCCCATGCTGATCCCCTGCCTGGCCTGCGAGTCGCGATTCGGGCCCGACGAGTACTTCAACGCCTGCTCCGACTACAACCGGGGCCTGGACCTGGTCTCGTGGACCTGCCCGCGCTGCGGCAACCGCGACGACCTGCGGGTGCTGCCCGGCGAGCTGGGGTTCGGCTACCCCTCGCGCGGCAGGTTCGACGTGCACGACCGGCTGCGCGTGCCCGGCCTGCGCAGGCAGCGCGGCGACCTGCGGCTGGACATCTCCCTCGACCGCTCCCGCTGGCAGGTCAGGACGCGGATCCGGCAACCGGCCTGACCGGCGCGCACGCGTACGCGGGCGGCTCGCCGCGCAGCAGCCGCGCGATGTCCTCCACCAGCGCCTCCGCCAGCTCCTCCAGGCTCTCCCCGGTGGCCTCGCCGAGCCTGGGCGTGAGCACCACGTTCGGCAGCCTGGTCAGCGGGTGGGCCGGATCGAGCCATTCGCCCTCGAAGTGGTCGAGCCCGGCGCCGCCCACCTGCCCCTGGCGCAGCGCGTCCACCAGGGCGGTCAGGTCGTGCAGGGCGCCGCGCGAGGTGTTGAGGTAGATCGCGCCCTGGCGCATCGCGCCGAACTCGCTGTAGCCGAACAGGCCCCGCGTGTCCGCGGTCAGGGGCACGTGCAGCGACACCACGTCGGCCTCCGCCAGCAGCGCGGGCAGGGTGTGCGTGGCCTCGGGGACGTACGGGTCGCAGGTGACCACCCGCATGCCCAGCCCCTGGCAGCGCCAGCGCATGGCCCGGCCCACCCGGCCGAGGCCGACGATGCCGAACGTGCGTCCGGTGAGCCGTCTGCCGCGGTGGCGCTGGGCGGGGGGCACCCTGCCGCGATGGGCGCGGCCTCTGCGCACCTCACGGTCGGCGGTGACGATGTTCCTGCTGACCGCGAACAGCAGCGCGAGCGTCAGCTCGGCCACCGCCTCGGGGTCGCGGTCGGGGGCGTGCAGGACGGTGACCCCGCGTTCGGCGGCCAGGCGCAGGTCGACCCCCGTGGGGGCGCCGAGGCTGGCCACGATGTCGATGTGGAGTCCGAGCACCGAGGTGCGAACCTGGTCGCCGTCGGTGATGAGCACGTTCGCGCCGGTCTCGATGACCAGGTCGGCGAGCTGCTCGTCGGTGAAGCCGACGCTCGGCCGGGGAGGAGCCTCGGCCACGTCGGCGACCTCGCCCAGACGGGCGAGCGCGCTCTCCGGCAGGTCGGGCAGCACGAGCGCCCGAGGTCTTCTCACATTTGGACAATAACACCACAGACGGTACTCAGATCATTGCTCCCCGCGCTGGCGGAGACTCTGCCAGGCCGCCTCGCCCAGGCCCTTGATCTCTTCCTCGGTCGGGGTGTGCGCCCCGGCGAACCACAGGCGGCACATCTCCTGCGCCGGCCCGAGCCACAGGACGTAGCACATGGTGGCGTGGACGGGCTGGAGCTGCCCGTTCTTCATGTGCGGCTTCCACCAGTCGGAGACCTGGCGGAAGAACGCGCGCCTGGCCTCGGCCACCTCGGCGCCGCCCGGCTCGTGCTTGCGCGGCGGGCGCTCGCTGACCAGGATCCTGGCCCGCTCGGGGTGCTCGCCGGCCCAGCGCATGTGGAAGGCGACGACGGCCTCGATGCCGGCGCGGGCGTCGTCGTGCCGGACCAGCTCGGCGAGGAACTCCTGCTGGTAGGCGTCGAGGATCTCGGCGTACAGGACGCCGTAGACGTGCTCTTTGCTGGCGAAGTGGTGGTAGAAGCTGCCGACGCTTACACCGCTCTCCTCGCGCAGACTGGCCAGCGTGGTGGCCGAGACACCGTCCTGGCTGAAGCGGCGGAGGGCGCCCTCGATGATGCGGGTGCGGCCGTCGCGTCCGTTCTTGACACTCTTCACACTGTCAATGGTGTGCTACCAGAACGTTGTTCCGCAAATACTCCGGCCAGATCGATCATAGCGGTCACCTCGACCGTACCGGACGCGACCTTCATCTCGGCGTCCGGCCACAGCCTGCGGACGAGCCTGAGCACCCGCCGGTTCTCGCCCAGCACGTCCATCCCGACCGTGCGCGCCCCCCGCACGGCGGCCCTGAGCAGCAAGGTGTCGACGAGTCGCGGGCCGAGCCCGTTCCCCTGCCAGCGATCGGCCACGACGACGGCCACCTCGACGTCGGCGCAGCCGCCCCGGTAGCTCATGGCGTGCCCGACGATCTCGTCCCCGGCGGTGACGACGAGCGCGTCGCGGCGCTCGTCCAGGGTCAGCAGGGTGCGTACGAGGTGGGCGGCCGGGACGGTCACGCCGGTGAAGAAGCGCAGCGTCTGGGTCTGCAGCGACAACCCCGTCAGGAAGCGTCTGATCCGTTCCTCGTCGTCCGGGCGGACCGGGCGGATCTGGGTTCCGTGCATAGACTCAGCCTGCTTCTCGGAGCTGAGTCTGTCAATTGAACTCAGATATAATGCCGAGATGAACGTGCCGTTCCGATTGGGCTTCCGGGTGGACAACTGCTCGATCGAGCGCACCCTGGACATCGTCGGGGAGAAGTGGACCTTCCTGGTGCTGCGCGAGGCGTTCAGCGGCGTGCGCAGGTTCGCCGACATGCAGGCGGTCACCGGCGCGCCCCGCCAGGTGCTCAGCGCGCGCCTGGCCCGGCTGGTCGACGAGGGCCTGCTGCGCAAGGAGCCCTACCGCGAGCCCGGCCAGCGCCAGCGCGACGAATACCGGCTGACCGACAAGGGCCGCGACCTCTATCCGCTGCTCGTCGCGCTCATGCACTGGGGCGACAAATACCTGGCCGACGAGGAGGGCCCGCCGGTGCTGCTCACCCACCGCGACTGCGGCGCCCCCGTCGAGCTGCACTTCCGCTGCGCCGAGGGCCACGAGGTGGCCGGGCCGCGCGAGGTCACGCCGGTCCCCGGGCCGGGCCCCGGGGTGCGGAGCGTCTAGCGGGCGAGCCGCGTGAGGGAGCACCCGCCCCGGTGCCTAACCTTGAAGGCGTGTACCGGTTCCTGCTGACGCCCCGGTGGCTGGCGCTCCACGTCGTGGTGCTGCTGGTCATCCCCGCCTTCGTGTTCCTGGGCAGGTGGCAGTTCGGGCGTTTCGAGGAGCGGTCCGACAACAAGGACAGAGTGACCGCCAACATCGAGGCCGCCGCCGTCCCGCTCGACCGGCTCGCGGCTCCCGGCCGGCAGGTCGGCGAGGGCGACCGTTACCGCACGGTCGTCGCCTCCGGCACGTACGACAGCTCCCACGGCCTGCTCGTCCGCCGCCGCCCGCAGGAGGGCCGCAACGGCTTCTACGTCCTGACCCCGCTCGTCACCGGCGACGGCAGCGCCGTCATCGTCAACCGCGGCTGGATCCCGGCCGCCGCCAGCGCCGACGCGGCTCCCGAGGTCCCCCCTCCGCCCACCGGACAGGTAACTGTCACCGGGCGGCTACGTCAGAGCGAGACCGAAGACTCCACCGGCATCCGCGAGCGGTCCGGGCTGCCGGACGGCCAGGTGCTGCTGATCGACGCGGCCAAGATCGGGCAGCGCATGCCGTACCGGCTGGTGGGCGGCTATGTCGAGCTCACCGGGCAGCAGCCGCAGGCCGCCGCCGCGCCCGCTCTGGTGCCCGCCCCCGACGTCGGCTCCGGCGGCGGCCTCAACCTGGCCTACGGGGTCCAATGGTGGCTGTTCATCGGCATCGCGATCGGCGGCTGGATCCTGCTGATCCGGCGCGAGGTGGCCGAGCGGAAGTCCGGGAAACCCGCCGGTGAGACGGCGGCGACCCAGGAAGCGGAAACCGCCGCCAACTAAGGTGTGAAGGGTGATCCGCCACATTGAGTTCACCAATCTCCGCAACTTTCGTGACGTAGGTGGATATGCCACCGAGGACGGGCGCACCGTCCGGTGGCAGCGGCTCTACCGGGCCGACTCCCTGGGCTGGCTGGCCGGCGACGACCTGCGGGCCTTCCACGCACTGCGCGTGCGCACCGTGATCGACCTGAGGCATCCCGCCGAGGTCGAGCGGGCCGGCCGGGTGCCGGAGACCGAGGGGTTGCGCTACCGCAACCTGCCGATCGAGGGCCGTCCCTGGGACATCGCCCAGTTCAGCGAGGAGATCGGCGTCGAGCGCTACCTCGCCGACCGGTACCTGGAGGTGACCGAGGACGGCGTGGAGAACCTGCGCGCCGCCGTGGAGACG
Source organism: Nonomuraea sp. NPDC001684 (assembly GCF_053596515.1). Lineage (NCBI taxonomy): Bacteria > Bacillati > Actinomycetota > Actinomycetes > Streptosporangiales > Streptosporangiaceae > Nonomuraea > Nonomuraea sp. NPDC001684. The sequence goes on along the minus strand of NZ_JBSFGJ010000037.1, from coordinate 3,042 downwards.
GTCGCCGTCGCGGACAACGCGCCGGTCGTCATCCACTGCGCGGTGGGCAAGGACCGCACCGGCCTGCTCACCGCGCTGATCCTCTCGCTCGTCGGCGTCGCCGAGGACGACATCGTCGCCGACTACGCCCTGACCGGCCTGGCGACCGAGCGCTTCATCGCCGACCAGCGCACCAGGCACCCGGACGCCCTGCTGTGGCCGGGGTTCGGCCGGGCCCCCGCCCGGGCCATGCGCCTGTTCCTGGACGACCTGATCGACCGGCACGGCTCCGTCGAGGGCTACGTCACCGGCGTGCTCCAGGTCGACCGGGCCACCATCGCCGAACTTCGCGAAAATCTCCTGACTGATTCGATCTCCCGCGGGTAGAAGGCGCCGGGGTCCGCAAGGGGCAGCATCCTCAAGGACCCCACAAGCCCGGGATCGCCCCCATCCCCCTCCAGGCGGTCCCGGGTACGAATGCATGGATACCCAACGGATACGTCGCAGCTTGTTCGACGTTATGCCGCCGTCGTACGGTTACCTGCGTGACTACGCCGCTGCTCCCCGACCCTGACCCCCGGCGGCGCGACTATGTGATCATCTCTGCCGACGATCACCTGATCGAGCCTCCTGACCTCTTCGAGGACAGGCTCCCGGAGAAATACGCCGACGTCGCGCCCAAGGTCGTGGAGACGGACGCCGGTCACCAGGTCTGGCGCTACGGCGGGGCCACGTACCCGTGCGCGGGCATCGACGTGGGCGCCGGGCTGCCGCGCGAGCAGTGGACCCTGGATCCGGTCAGGTTCGAGCAGATGCGTCCCGGCTGCCACGACATCGAGGCCCGCGTCCAGGACATGGACGTCGCCGGCATCTGGGCCGCGCTGTGCTTCCCCGGCATGCTGGCCGGCCAGGCGGGCATGCCGTTCGCCCGCACCCGCGACCAGGAGCTCGGCCTCGCCCTGGTCAAGGCGTGGAACGACTGGCACATCGACGTCTGGGCCGGCACCTACCCCGAGCGGATCATCGGCCTGCAACTGCCCTGGCTGCCCGATCCCGACATCGCCGCCAAGGAGATCAGGGCCAACGCCGCCCGCGGTTTCAAGGCCGTGGTCTTCCCCGAGTTCCCGACCAGGCTCAGGCTGCCGTCGATCCACACCGGCCACTGGGACCCGTTCTTCGCCGCCTGCGAGGAGACCGGCACGGTCGTGGCCCTGCACACCGGCGACTCCTCCTGGTCGCCCGTGCCCTCGCCCGACACGCCCATCGAGGCCATCACCACGCTGATGCCCACCAGCGCCATGTTCGCCTGCGCCGACTGGCTCTGGTCGGGCCTGCCGCTGCGTTTCCCCGGGCTGCGCATCCTCATCGTCGAGGGCGGCGTCGGCTGGCTGCCGATGCTGGCCGAGCGCGCCGACTACGCGCTCGACCACCCGGTCGCGGGCGAGGCCGCCTGGGACGGCGGCCTCAAGCCCAGCGAGGTGCTGCGCCGCAACTTCTTCTTCGGCACGCTCGACGACCACGCGCTGTCCGGCGTGCGGCTCGCGGTCGGCCTCGACCACGTGCTCCAGGAGAGCGGTTACCCGCACTCCGACTCGACCTGGCCCGACACCCAGAAGGCCGTGGCCGCGAACCTCGGCGCGCTGCCGCCCGCCGACATCGCCAGGGTCGCCTACGGCAACGCCGCCCGCCTGTTCGGGCACCCGCTGCCCTCGCGCGCCTGGTTGCGGATGGAGGAGATCTAACCCTCGTCCTCGACCAGCCTGGCCTGGATGACCTTGCGCTCGTGCTCGACGTAGCGACCGCTCTCGCCGAGCAGCGAGGCGATCAGCCACAGGAACACGCCGAAGTCGTCGGCCACCCCGACGAGCACCAGGAAGTCGGGGATGACGTCGATCGGCGACAGGATGTAGACCACGCCGAGCGCCATCAGGGCGAGCTTGCCCTTGCCCATGCCGTCGTAGCGGCCGCGGGTGACCGCGCCGATCATGCGCGGGATCGCCCGCACCCTGGTCAACATCCCCGGCGTGCCAGGCTTGGTCACCTCGCGGTACGTCCGCCACGCCGCCGCTGCCCGTGCTGCCTTCGCCATCATGAGGATCCTCCTACCCCCGGCTTCTCACGACATAACGCGTCAGCCGGGTGAGGGGTTCCTGACGATCAGCGCATGGCGGCGTGCTCGAACGGCCTGACCTGCTCGATCTGCGCGGCCACCCGGATCAGCAGATCCTCCCGTCCGGCCGCCGCCACGAGCTGCACGCCGACCGGCATGCCCGCCGCGTCCCTGTGCAGCGGCAGCGAGACGGCGGGCTGGCCGGTCGCGTTGATCGGCGAGGTGTAGGCCACCACCTGCGCGGTCCTGCCGAAGGCGGTGCTGAGATCGGCGGGCGGGATCCAGCCGAGCCGGAACGGCGCCGCCCCCGACGACGGCATCAGCAGCAGGTCGTTGCCCCCGGCCCACCAGGAGGCCATGCGGCGGCGGAAGCCGTCCACCCACTGGGTGGCCAGGATGTGGTCGGCCGCGCTGTTGGCGCGGGCGGCGGTGACCATGGCCGCGTTGCGCGGTTCGAGCTCGTGCAGCTCCACCGGCCTGCCACGGGCCGCGCCCAGGCTCACGACGTGCGCGGCGAGGTTGTTGGCGACGATGGCGCCGAAGTGCCGGGCGAACTCCGGCTCGGCGAGCGCCGGCGGGCCGCCGGGGGTCACGTCGTGACCGAGGCTCTCCAGCAGCGCCGCCGCCCCGGTGACGGCCTCGGCCAGGTCGGGGTCGGCGGGCACGTCCGGCCTCGGGTGGGCGGTCAGGAAGCCGATGCGCAGGCGTCCCGGGTCGGCGTGCAGTTCGGCGGTCAGGGGGCCGGGCAGCGCGGGGGCGTCGTAGGGGTCGCCCGGCTCGTAGCCGGAGACCGCGTCGAGCGCGGCCGCCGTGTCGCGCACGGTCCTGCTCACGAAGCCGGGGCAGGAGAAGCCGCTCCAGCCCTCGCCCATGGACGGGCCCATGCTCAGCCGCCCGCGCGTCGGCTTGAGCCCCACCAGGCCGCACAGCGAGGCCGGGACGCGGATCGAGCC
>NZ_JBSFGJ010000036.1:0-43101 GCF_053596515.1 Nonomuraea sp. NPDC001684 | reverse complement strand
AGCGGTTTCGCCGCCCGCCCGGACCTCTGGACGCCACTCCGGCTCGCCACCACGCAGCTGGCTCCGCCAGTCCCGGATTCCTTGTCACTGCTCATCAGTTGCTTCGCCGATCCCGCGCTTCACGACCCCGGCCGACTCGATGACGCGATCGCCCGGCTCGCCGCGGCCGGCCCCGTCGAAGTGATCCGGATCGGCATCGCCGCCCAGTACGTCGGCCGTCTGGAGGAATGCAGAGCGGCATTGCTGCGCCTGCTGGAGGACCGCCATGCGGACGAGCACCTGACGCTGGCCATCCACGCCATGAACCTCCTCAGCCGGCACTGTTACGAATCCGGCGCGTGGGATCAGGCCGCCCACCTCAGCGAGGACGGGTTACGGCTCAGCCGCCGGCATGGCTACCACCTCCTGGCTCAGATGTTCCTCCACCGCCAAGGCATGCTCGCCACCGTGCACGGTGACACCGACCGGGCAGGAGAACTCGCAGATGAGATCACCCGCTTCGCCGCGCCCCGCCGCCTCCAGCTCCTCCGCATCCTGGCCGCCGAGATCAGAACGCGGGCCGCTCTCGCCAGAGGCGATTACGAAGCGGCGTTCCTGCACGCGACCTCGATCGCGCCCGCAGGCGACCGCGCGCATCTCCAGGGGCCCGCTCTGTGTCTGGTCCCCGACCTCGTCGAAGCCGCCGTCCGCTCCGGCCGCCCCACCGAGGCCGAAGCCCACGTCGCGGCGCTGAACCGGGCCCACACGGCCGAGCTCTCCCCGAGGCTGGCCCTGATGACCCATGGTGCGACGGCCATGACCTCCGCCGACGACCGTTTCGAACAGGCTCTGACCCTGCCCGAAGCCGCAACCTGGCCGTTCGACCTGGCGCGCATCAGGCTCTTCTACGGCGAACGCCTCCGACGCCTCAAGGCCACTCAGTCGGCCCGCGACCACCTCACCGCCGCCCTCGCGACCTTCACCCGGCTCAACGCCGCCCCCTGGGCCGAACGAGCCCGCAGCGAACTCCGGGCCACAGGACTTCTCCCCGCCCCGACCGGCGACACCCGCCTCTCACCCCAGCAACACGAGATCGCGACACTCGCCGCCGCCGGCATGACCAACAAACAGATCGCCCAGCGCCTGAACCTGTCCCCGCGCACCGTCTCCACCCACCTCTACCAGGTCTTCCCCAAGCTCGGCATCACCTCCCGCGCTTCCCTCCGCGACGCTCTCCAGCACCCCGGGAATCCGCCCTGACCGGCGCCACGATCGCCTCACCGCATGGTTCGCCCGTCAGTGAGCGCCCCCTGCCGCGACCTTCAGCTGGCACCTGATAGCGGCCCTCGGCCTGTAGCGCGGCCACCGTCAGCCCCAGATAGTCGCTGGTCCAGGTCACGACCGCGTTGGTCCGCATGGTCAGGCGCCATGCCTGCTCACTCTGCCCGGTGAGGTGCGGGCTGTGGAAGGCGCCGCCGGAGCGTAGCGCAGTTCGCGGCGCAGCGCGTGCAGGCTCTCGCGCTTGTCCAGCTGCCTGGCGATGCGCCGCCAGCAGGCCTCGCCGAACAGGTAGCGGGCGGGGTAGACGGTACGGAGAATCACGCTGTACTCCTTCAGCGCCGCCGCCATCGCGTTCTGCCGAGAGGAGGCCGACAGCTTGCCCACGATCCTTTGAGGACCTGACGCAGGCCGCTACGGAACAGCTGTCCAGGTCCACGGTCTGGAGCCGTGCCGGCCACGCAGGCACGCCAACCTCAGCAACACCTCGTCATGCCGAAGCGGATTCTCGGCGGCCACCTGGGCGGCCATGCAGGTCATGCGGAACTCGCGGATGTCCCGGAGCGTCTCGAACCCTGCCCATGCAGTGACGTCTCGCCCGTACGTCCTCGCGAAGGTGTCGTAGTCCTCGGCGGTGATGCCGGCCAGGGTGAAGGCTTTCACTGCTGTGGAGGTCAGGTCCCATTCAGGCGGGCCGATTGAGCAGCGTTCCAGGTCGAGCAGTACGGCCGTGTCGGCATCGGTGCTCACCACGTTGCCTATCCATGCGTCGCCGTGTACGACCGTTTCCGGCAGGCCCTCGGGCAGGTCCACGTAGCGTGCCTTCAGCTCGTCCAGGTGGGTGCGCATCCACGCCCGGTCTGCCTCGGTGAGGGTGATGGCACGGTCGATTCGTTCGGCGAGTCGTACGAACGGGTCCAAGCGGCCGATATCGAAGTCGGTCGGTGGGGGGAGGTCGTGGAGGCGGCGTAGCGCGGTTGCGACTTTGAGGGCCGTCCCGTGTCGGTGGGGTGGGAGTTCTTGCCACCAGGTGACTGCTCGGCCGTCGACCTCGATGGGCTGGTCGATGTCTGGCCATGCTTGGACGGCGGGTACGTGGTTGGCTTTGAGCCAGCGTGCCACTGCTACCTCGCGGGCTGCGGCGGCGACCTGGTCGCGGCGGGAGATGCGGGCGACGATGCCGCCGGGGAGTCGGAAGAGGGCGTTCTCGCCGAGGCGCATCAGCTCGGCGCCGGATGGGTCCAGGCCGGCGCGGCGGCTGGCTACGTCGAGGACGGTCCACGCGGCCGTTTCGGCGTCGCTGGTCTGGGTCATGTCTGGACGGCCTCCCGGATCCGGTGACGGAGCAGGGCCACTGGTGTCCGGGTCTTGTGAGGGAGGGCGAACTTGGCGAGTTCCTTCATGTCGTCCTGGGCGCGGCGGGAGCGCACGGTGCCGGCGTCGGTGACGGCTCGTCCTCCGATTGAGGCCGCCTCCTCGGGATCTCCGGTTGCCATAGTGAGGGAGGCCAGCTTGATGCCACTGATGGCGCGGGAGCGGACGTAAGCGGCAGTGTGGCCAGCCACAGCGTTCGCGAGCCTCGTGGACGCCTCGCTCAGGTACCTGGTGTCGATCGCGTCACCAGCCGGCTTGCCGGTCGTTGTCCTGTCGATGATGACCAGGTCGAACAGGGCGTGGCCGGTGTCGCCTGAGTGCTGGGCGGCGTCGTAGTACCGCATCCAGGGCTGTTCTTCGCCGGGGCGGATGTGGTCGTATTCCGTGTCCGCCTCTGCGATGGCCTTCAATGCTTCCTGTGTCCGGCCCAGCTTGGCGAAGGCGCGTGCCTGGGCTCCGCGCAGCATGGCTCGTTCGGCGGGTGTCAGGCGGTCGGCTCGTACCATCGCGAACTCGACCAAGGTCAGCCCGTTGTCGGCGTCGCCGCACCAGATGGACTGTCGTGCCATGGAGGAGAGCACTTTGGCTCGGAGGTGCCAGTCGTTCGCCTGTTCGGCGCAGGTGAGTGCGAGGGCGAACATGCGGCGAGCGTCCTCGTGGGCGTAGGCGTCGAAGGCCATGAACGCGGCGGCGTGGGCCAGCCAGCCGATTGCGGCGTACAGGGGAGCGTGCAGCTTGGACGGGCAGCGGGACTGCTTCAGGAGGCCGACCGCGAAACGCAACTGCCCGACGACGGCCTCGCGCACCAGGCCGCCGCCGTAGGTGTGGTCCCAGGTGGTGAAGACGTGGGCGATGTTGCGGAGTTCGGCGATGTCAGATGGCTGGATGACGGACGGTGCCGCGATGGCCTGGGCAGGCAAAGCCAGTTCGGCGAGGGGGATGGCGGCGGCTGCCCCGAGCGCAGTACGAATGAAGCCTTTGCGATCCACATCTGTCACGGTAACGACCGAGTTGGCACGCCGGGATCTGTTGAAGCCCAGGTCCCTGTCACGTTCCGCGCCGAGAATGGCACGGAACGCCTCCCGGTAGTGGGCGTTGGGCCAGCGCACTTCGCCGCGTTCCAGCTTGCCGATGTACTCCTGGGTCAGGCCGCCGTGTCGGTGGTGGTTCTCGAACAACCAGGCGTTGACCAGGTCTGCCAACTCCTGGCGCGAGGCGTGCTCGCCGGGGTCGGCAGGGGATGGCAATCGCTCTCGCGCCTGCTGCAACTGCAGATTCGGGTCTGACATTGGCTGCCTCCCTCTGTGCGCATCGTCGCATAGTGGTGCGTCCGCGGCCCCGCCTAACTGACCGAGATCTGACCGCGGTCTGACTCTTGACTGCCTGCCTCGCTGGTGTTCCCGCCTGAGTCGTACGAATCCAAGGTGGTAGAGAACCGTCACCGTACGTGAGGAGCAGAACACGATGCAGGCCCTCAACGCGGCCCTCCGCCCCGCCTTCCAGCAGCCGGCTGAGGCGTCCGTGTTACCGAGGCGGTCGGCGCTGCTCGCTCTTCTTGTGTCGAGCGATGCCGGCGGGACATGGCAGCTGAGCGGCACGCTCAACTTGCCCACCGACCGGTACGACGCCGTCGCTCGCCTCTTCCTCATGACCGCGATGAGTACGTCGGCCAACGAGGGCGTCACCCAGGTGGTCTGGCAGGCGCAGGTGTGGGCCGTCGACGAGGGCGAAGCGCCCACTGCGGACACGCCGCCGGTCGTCTCGCTGCGCAGCGACGGCCAGCTCCCGCAGACGGGCCTCTCGCATCAGCTTCCGTCCCCATGACATCCGCTGAGGTTTCATGAACACCGACCCTCCATCCTTCGCGAGCGGCCTGTCGTTCGTCCCGGACGAACTCGGATGGGCGTGGGCCGGCCACCTGCAACACCACGCCGGTGGCCAATGGCTCGTACGTTGGGAATCCGGCAGCCAGCGGTTCACCGCCGCATATCTCGGCGAAACGGCCGAGGACGGTGGCTACCGGAAGTCCCTAACTCCTCAAGGGCTATGGGAGCGCATCCTCGCGTTCGACCCCCTACATCCCCTCGTGGACCTGGGCAGTGACCATGCTGATGATGCTGGCGCTTGGCGGCCGCGCATCGGCTCAGCGCGGCATACCGATTCCCTGTGGAGGGCCGGATGATGCGGCCATTCGTGACCCGCCTGGAAGATGGCGACCCAGCGTGGCCTACGTCGGTCGCAGGTGGCGGCATGGCAGTGCCTACCTTCGATGAGCCGCCAGGCGGATGGGGCCGCTGGACGGTCGTGATGTGCAAGCCAGACGCGACGGATCGGGGGCTCGTCAGGCCGATCCTCCAGTGGATCGCCGGCACTGTGACCATCGTCCGGACCCGAGAAGTGATCGTCACCGCCCGGCAGATCCTCGCGCACTATGCCGACATGCTGGAGCTCCGGCATCGCTTTCCGTTCGACGTCCGTGCCGACCTCATCGATCACTACGTCGGCTCCGCCGTGACGGTGGCGCTCGCCCGCGGGGAGACGAACGACACCGCTCAGCAGGTACGGGACCTGATCGGTCACTACGACCCGTCTCGTGCGCCGTCCATCACGATCCGCGGCTTCTACGGCGACGACAGCGCTGAGAAGGCCGCTGCCGAAGGGCGGCTCATCCGCAACCTCGTCCACTCCAGCGACAATCCCGCCGATGCTGCGGCCGACTTCAAGATCTGGTTCGGCGAGTCGTACCGGGACATCCTGCAGCAGGAGGCGCACCCCCGATGAGTCAACCGGCCCCCGGTCCCGCGAAGCTCCGCGTGGTGCCCGCCGCTCAGGAATTGGAAGACGTCTCGGGGCGTACTGACCAGATGCTCGGCCGGAGAGCTGGAGCGATGGATGCCGCGCAATGAAGCCACGAAGGCCGGGAGGGCCTCTGACGGCGTCCCGATTCGGCCTCCGGCTCCAGAAAAGGATGCATGGCCATGTCCGGGGTTCGCCCCGCACCCACCACGCCTCGCCCACGGCAGGACATCGTTCCTCGACTGGACGACAGACAAGCCGGCGCAGTCCCGAACGCTCGACTACACGTGTGCATGCCAGCCCATCGTCTACGAGTTACTGGCGTGCGGAGGCAGCTATCGAATCCGCCGAACGGAGCGGACGGCACCTCCTCGCGTGACGTACGCCGGCCCATGGCGCCGTCAGGCGGCGGGCCGCATCTGGGCGCAGCTCCTCTCGGGCGAGGTGAGCTTATGTCCCTGACGGCCTCTGTGAAGAGACACGCGAACCCGCTCAGGCCTTGTCGTCCTAGCCTTGAGTCTTGTTGCTGCTCGCAAGGGAGCCCCATGACGCAAGGCAAAGCTCAGCCCACGTACGCCACCATGGCCGACGATCTCCGCCGCCGGATCACCACGGGGGAGTACCCGCCAGGCGGGATGATCCCGTCGGAGACGGCTTTGATGGCCGAGTTCGGCGTGGCTCGCGGCACTGTCCGCCAGGCGCTCGCCGAGCTGGAGCGTGAGGGCCTGGTCGTCAGCCAGATGGGACGAGGCCGCAGGGTGCAAGGCCAAGCGGCGCCGGACGTGCAGCCGAGCACCCGCTACGAAGACGTGGCCAACCAGCTCCGCGCCGCCATCAAGACCGGCGAGTTCGCCCCGGACGTCCGCCTGCCTGGCGAACCTGTCCTGGCGGCAAGGTTCGGCACGGCACGCATAACGGTACGCAAGGCCCTGGAACTGCTTCAGCAGGAGGGCCTGATCGTCGTCATCCCCAGCAAGGGCCGCTTCGTGGCCACTCAACGACCACCAGAAACGAACAGCGAGGACTAGCAATGACGGAGACCCACACCGCACGAGGCTTCTCCCAGCAAGACGCCCACAAGGCGCTCGTCGCAGCCTGCCGGGAGGCCGGACTGGACAGTCGGGATGCGGTCCCTCTGCGGGTGGGTGAGAACATCCTGTTCCGCCTCGCATCGGCCCCAGTGGTGGTCAGAATCGCGCGCAGCGTGGATCTTCTGAGCGACGTCCGCAAGGAGGTCGCGATCGCGCGCTGGCTGGAAGCGGTCGACTTCCCGAGCGTGAAGCTCCTCCCTGACTGTCCCCAGGCACTCATCCAAGAGGGCCGCGTGGTGACGTTCTGGCAGCACGTGGACAGTGATGGCCCCTCTCCGGGCTTCGGGGACTTGGCAGCGATGCTGAGAGAGCTCCACGCCCTACCCAAACCGGTGGACCTGGTCTTGCCGTTGTTCGACCCGCTGGGCCGCGTAGAGGACCGCTTGGACTGCGCCCCGAGCGTTTCAGAAGCGGACATCGAGTTCCTGCGTCGACGCATCAAGGAGCTCTACGCCGAATACAACGGTCTGGAGTTCGCACTGCCCGCTGGCCACATCCACGGCGACGCTCACAAGGGCAACCTGCTACGCCGTACGGACGGGAACGTGATCCTTCTCGACTTCGAGAGGTTCGCCTTCGGTCCACGTGAATGGGATCTCAGCACTGCCGTGGGGATTCCGTTCCAAGGCTTTCGGTGGCTCGACTACGACGAGTACGCACATGCTGTGGACGCGTACGGATTCGACATCGCGGAGTGGCCTGGGCTTCACACGTTGCGTCGCATCCGCGAGATCACCATGACAACATGGCTCATGCAGAACGTGGACCACGGTCCCGACATCCGAGCCGAGTTCGACCGCCGCATCGCCTCACTGCGCCATGACGTCCTGCCGCGTTCCTGGCGTCCCCTCTGAGCCACTTGCCTTGGTCAAAGCTTGGCAGTCTCGGTTCCTCCGCCGATCGGACGCATCAAGGGCTGGCGAGCCGCTGGATCGCGATGTCCAGCTCTGGCCATTGCGCGCCTAAAGCTGCTCTAGCGCTGGCTAAGGCGTCGAAATTGGCCGCATCGCTGCTCGCGGCACGCAAGGCCGATCTGAACGCGAGCATGGCATGCAGGCGTTCGTGCTTGCCGCTCCTCTCCCAGGATGCACATGCGTCCTCAAGGAGGAATGTCAGCGACTCCCTATCTGTGTCGGACAAGCCGTCGCCTCGCCTTAGTGCGTCGGGGAGTCCGGGAGGTATATCCAGGTCAAACCGGTCGCGCATCGTTTCGGCCACGACCAGCAAAACCTCACGCCGTACGGCATGAGGCAGAGCCTCCATGGATGACGTGCGGCCAGGGTCAGTATGGGCGAACGGTGACAGAAGCGGTTCTGGTGCTGGCTCTGGATAGTCGATGATGAAGGCCCGCTGGTCGTCGTCGAACCATGCCGCGTCCAGGCTCGTCCTGGCGGCACCATCCACGGCGGCCATGGCGTGGGCTTGGACGCCAGTCCAGTCATCCTCGCGCTCCGCCTCTATCACCGCCGCCAGCCAGTCACCGAACGGGCTTGTGGGAGGATCTGCAGCATCGCCGAAGGTCCGCCATACGTAGCTGTAGTTTCCCCCCCGGGCGTGCGCGAGCCGGACGTTCACCGATGGACCCCAGGACACGGCCCACGCCTCGCCGTCCTGCGACAGTCGTGCAAGCACGTCCTGGCTGCGCAGGTAATCCCCGCCATTTGTCTGGATCAAGGACACCGTTTCGCTTTGCTCGTCCACAAAGATCAGGGGCAGTGGAGAGAAGTTCAGCGGATCTTCGCGCGGGTCCAGTTCGCGTACTTCCGGGTCGGTGCCCGGGGCCAGTCGATGTGCGATGTCACGGTGGCCTCCCCTTGTGCGGATCACGCTCCAGCAGAGACCGCTTTCGTGGAGCCACTGCTGCTCATCCAGCACCCGACGGTAGTGTTCCGCGCCTGGCATGAATTCGTTCTCCTTGGTGGGGGGCGGGGGCCGCCCGGGAGCGGCCCCCTGAGTCTAACTATGGCCAGTAGTCGCGAGAAGGAGAACCGCAGAGGCTGGCTCTGTCCTTCTGCGTTCCCATGCCTGCCTGTTCGAAGGTGGTGTAGAACGCGTCGCCTATGAGGATCCGATCCTTCTGGTAGTAGTGCCTGTCCAGGATTAGGCCGGCCGCGCCGTTGTCGGCTGTATCGACTGGGCAGAGAGAAATCGAGTTCGTTTTGTTGTTGCGAACGTTCGTTCGTTCCCGCGTGGACGCGAACGGGTACTCATCGCACTGCTTGGCGCCGTTGTTCGCGTAGCCGGGCCACATGTTGTTGCACCAGCGGTTGGTCTGGCTCTGATTGGCATTCCGGATGTTCTGGTATTCACGATGCAGCTTGTTCTCTTCGGTCGGTATATTTGGGTTTCTGCAGCCGTGAATCGCCTTGGAAGTGTCTGTTGGGTAGGTCTCGAGCCCCGGTCGTGTGCACGCGTTCCAGTAGTGGTTGAAGGCTTGGTCGTATCCCTTGCCCCAGTGGAACTTAACCCAGGGCAAGGTTAAGGAGAAGACGCAACCTCCCTTGTACTGGACGTATGTCGCCGAGTCGCACCTAACGGTGGTGCCGATTCCAGTCTGGTTTGTGTTTGATATGTACTTGTTGATCGCCTTGGGCCAGTCGGGGAAGTTGGCGTAGGCTGAAAGAGTGCCGATGCCCACCTTCTCTTCATTGTCGATGGACAGCTTCTGGTAGGGGTGCGGGCCCCATTCGATTTGCCTCTTCGCAGGGCTCTGGTCCGCTGCGCAACGGAAGCGGAAGGTTGCCCTGCCGGTAGGCGTTGCCTTCCATTGTGAAACAGTAAGGCTCTTATAGTTCGTGTGCGGTGCGCCGTTGTAGGTGGAGATATGCTGGCACTGTGGTTTGTTTCCGATATCCATGCCGAGCACCATTGTCCTGTTCAACGGCATGGTCCCGTAGGTTTGCTGGTCGAACAGGAACGCCTCCACCACGATGTCACGTGGTTCTACCCGAGCTTTACGCGCCGCCGTTGTACCGCTGAACGTGTATGCGATCAGCATGACGTATGTCCGATAATAGTCCTCCTCAATGGGAGGTTTGCCGCTGGTCATTCCGTTATATCTAGTCTGAGTCGCCTCGATTCTGCCAATCTGGCACCACGAGAAGTGATTCTTGATCCAGCCCTGTGGTTTTCCGGCCGTCGCCCACTTATTGAAGCACTCGTCCGTGTCGATCCGGTCGTAGATCCGTGCGGCGGGAGCGGGGGGTGTCTCCTTTACCGGCCGCGGAATCGCGGCGATCGAGGGGGATTTGGCCGCTGCCCCTCCTTGCCGGCCGATGGTCAGGGTCTGCCACTCGCTCCACGGGCCTTTCGCACCTCTTGCGATGGCCTGCGCCCGCCACTGCACCTTCCAGCCGTCACGCAGCTTGCCCTTCGGTACATGCACCATGGCCGGGGTGCCCGACGTCACACGACTGTCCTCTCCCGACCAGATCACTCCCTTGCCTTGCTCCGGTAGCGATGGGGCGTGCGTTACCTCGAACCGAACTGCTGACTGGCGTCCCAGGGGATCTGACACCTTCGCCATCAGGTGAGGCGTCGTGATCCGACTGAATCTTTCGCTGTTCGGCTTGCTCCACGCTTCGATCACCCCTGGCTTGGCTTGCGCTGCCTTGCGAGCTGAAGTGGCTCGGGATGTCAGCGATGAGGCGAAGGACGTCTCGAAGTACCAGCCATAGGGCGCAAGGGAGTTGCCGGCTCTGTCCTTGGCTTGGGTCACCTCTGCTCTATAGAAGCCGTAGAGCTCGGAGGACGGAGTGAAGGTGAGTGTGGTGCCATCACCGCTCAAAGTGGCCTCGCCAGGCACCTCTTGCTCGAGAAGGAGATCGTCGAGAACGAGTTGTACGTCTCTCACCGGCTCGCTGAAGGTCACTTTTACTTGAGCGTCACTCGACACGTCGGTCGCGTCACTCTCGGGCGCGGTGGTGAGAACCGCCGGCGGTGTTGTGTCTTGACCGGGAGAGGTGGTGGGCGTCGGACCTGTACCTCCCGCATATGTCACCTCCAGAACCGGAGCTTGCCCAGTCGTCTGGCTGGCTTCGGCGGAATCGAAGCCGCGGTCATATAGGGGGCCTCCGGCCGACTCGTCCGTTGCCTGCAGCACCAGGCCGTGGCCCACCTGCCCTGATGCCCACGCTTGCGCGATTCCGGTTACGTCCCAGGTCCACGTCCCGCCCGTCGGGGCGTTCGCGTTGTCAGAACATCCGCCTGGGTCCCGTGCCAGCGCCTGGCTGTCGGACGTCGAGCTCGGCTTGTTCTGCCAGCTCAACGTGCTCGCACTCCACGCGGCAGTTACTCGTTGAGCTACAAGCGCCGACCTGCCACCTCCGCAACCGTAGGACTGGGTATTGTGGAGCTTCAGTGTGGCACTGACTATGCGTTTACCTGCGATGGGCGCGGTGTCGAAGTTCAGGTAGGTTCGTTCGTTCAAGTTGTTGTAGGTGCCCGCCCACAAGGTTTCCCCGGAGGGGCCCTGTGAGCCCTCGCTGTCGATCCAGGTGTCATCGCGCAATGGCAAGGCAATGGTCGTGGGCTGTGACGTTCGGGAACCCGTGGTGAAGGCCCAGTTGTACGGTGCGGCAAGGGGATTGTTGGCGAGGTCGACAGCACCGCTCACTGTGGTGGTGTAGGCGGTATCAGCGGCCAATGGATCTGCAGGAGTGAATGTCCATGTGTCAGACTCGGGGTTTGAGTGAACCTCTCCGGCGACCGAGGTACCGTCGGGCGTCTTCACTTCCATCACCACCTCGAGTACCGGCTCACTGAACTTCACGTGGATGGTGCTGTCCACAGCGACGTCCGTGGCGTTGCTCGCAGGCTCGGTGCTGGACACCGTTGGAGGTGAAGTGTCGGGTTCCGGTGTCGGGGTTGGCTCAACCGGATCGACGTCTGGGTCCTCGTCCTGAAGATTGGGCGGAGATTCGACGTCTTGGCCCTCCAGTTTCTGGGCCTGCAGCACTTGATCCTCGGTGATGTCATCGGCGACCGGCTGTGTCGCGGAGGCCCGTGCCAGCGCAGGATTGTCGATCACAGTCTGGTCGTAGACCGGATCCCGCCCCAGCTCCGGCTCTCCGTCGAAGAACCAGCCCACTGCGCTGAGTTGCGTATCAGCAGGTTCGTAACCGATGACGAGTTTGGGCCCGTGGGCTTCACCTACAGTGCCGTACTCCTTCGAACGGTATGCACGCCAGTTGGTGTAATCGGACTCATTACCCGAAGTGAGCTGGAACCCGTAGTTGGGCTGGCCGTTGGCCCACTCCTGAACAATGTCGTTCACGTAGTGGATCAGGTCATGTTCGTAATCCATGTAGCCGCGCGTGCAAGTCGGCTTGTACGCGCCGTACTCGGTGTTGGCGCCCGCGTTGGTCACCGTCGGCTGATTGCTCCAGGTGAGCGTGGAGACGTCCCATCGCTGGGTGATCATCCGGGCGGTGATGCCGGACCCTACTGGAAGGCCGCAATCGTTGGAGTCGATGTTCCAGAGGATGAGGTCGGCGTTTTTTACCCGTCCACCGCGCAGTGGGGAGTCCTCGGGGATCTCCTCGAACCGGATATAGGTACGCCAGCGGACAGTCCCGCTGTTGGTCATGCCTGCCTGCACGTGATAGGCGCCGCTGTTGGCGTAGCCGTTCTGGTAGGAGGAGTTGTTGATGAACGTGTCGTTTGCGTCCGGCAATTCAGTCCAGACAGGAAGGTCCACGTTGAGAGTGACCGGATAGGTGACATCCGGATCAGCTAGGAAACCCGCATCGGGCCTGTAGATGATCGCCTGCCCCGCTGCGGTCTTCTTAACCACGGCGGTCACCTTGCCGACTCGCCCCTCCTCTCCCACCTTGAGATCTGCGGCAGCGTCCGTGAGCAACGGAGTCGGCACTTCGGCCACTTGACTCTCGTCTATGGCGGAACTGTCTTGCAGGGCCAACTTTCCTGTAGAGGTTTCGCCGAAGGACAGGCCGGCGGGCAGTTGGACAGAGATCGGAAGTTTCAGCGGGCCGACCGGTCGTTCTCTGATGACCACCTTCTGCCGGAATCCAGTAGGTGTCGCGATGACTACCAGATCGATGCCCGGGCCGTAAGCGTCCGCGTACTCGGCACGGTTCGCCGAAAGCTTTGGCGCGGCCAATTTGCGCGGGGCGGAGATTTTGGTCGTAGCCCCGTCGCGCGGGCTCTTCACACTGAGCAGGTCGGTGTTGCCTCCGGCTGACAGCGTCAGGCTGGCCTTGGTGGCCCTCGGTCTGATGATGCCGTTGTCGGCCATGAGTGAGGTGTCAACCGACCGCCAGAGGCCGTCCTGTTTGAAGCGAACGGGGTCGATGGCGAGCTCAGTGGTGAGTGTCTTCCCGTCAGGGTTAGCGAAGTAGGTTGCCGTCTCCGAGCGCAGAGAATCGATCTCGACCCGCTTGTTTTCCTGCTTGGCCTGCTTCATAGCCGCCCCAGTCGGGGTTTCGGCGCTAGGCTGTGGTGTTCCAGGAGGCAGAGGAGAAGGAGTGGGGGGCTGAGCGATCGCAGGCGCTGCCAATAAACTTAAAGGCAGGGCCAAAACAAGAATCAGGGCAGCGCGGCGGGGCGTCCTGAGTAATAGCCTGGACGCCGATTGTCGTGTGTTCACTCTAGCCTTTCGGGCCGATGAGGCAAAACGTACTGATCGTCACATAAGGCATGAATAAAGTAAAGATTCTTTTAAGTAACCGGAAAGGTATGCTCCGTACACGAGCTATGAGCTACGGTAGGTGTTGCCTCGTTGCTCATCGCTTAGATGGTGCAGGGTGGGGTGGTTCCGCACTCGCCGAGGTTGATGTGTAAACGTTCCAATGGCTCGCGTGATTGCATTGCCCTTCGCGACTTGACGCTCTAGGCTGCCATGGTCAAGCGCCACGGTGGATTGACCGTGATAAGAGCCTCAAGGTGAGTCGGAAGCCTATCGAGGCTCTATGCGCCAAGCCAGAGAACTTCGTTGCCGTTTGCAGGCAACCTCTGTTCGTGCGGGCTTGCCCCGCAATGCGAGACATGTGCGTGCTTGACCGCAGGTACGCCATGTTGCCAGCGTCGCTTCGCGCATTACCGATCCGCGCCTAGCTGTTACAGTTTGAGCGCCGATGGCACCGTTGTCCGCAACGCTACCAATGCTTTCTATATTTTTACTACGGAGCTGGGTGGCGCGGCGTGCGTACGCAACGTCACGTCTTAGCTTGTCGCGGCTGCTTCCATGCGAGCACGAACGAGCCTTGCCTCGGTAAATGCCTGGAACTCGCGCACTCGTGGATCGTTCCCGTAGCGTGCGAGCTGACCGATGAATTCTTGTACGTATCGTCGTGTGCGAGCCGACCTCAGGTCGGCCACAGTCGTCACGACCTCGCGCGCCACGGCGAGCCCATGGTCGAGGTCGCCGTTGGCCACGTGGCTCGTGGCCAGGATGGTGCGCACGAAGGAAAGGCTGCGGACGTAGAGGCTCTCGGACAGCTCCACACTCTCCAGCACCCGGTCGCGGGCTCGGTGATGTTGGCCCAGATCCCGGAAGCAGTGCGCGAACTCCGCCGCCAGCTCCGCCTCGTCGAAGTACTTGAGCCAGACGGGGTCCTCCTCCGGGACGCGCCGCTCGAACCAGCGCTCGGCCTCGCCGAGGGCCCGGCTGCACGCGACCTTGTCGCCTTGTGAGGCCAGGGCTCGCGCCTCCATGGCGCTGAAGAGCGCCATGGCTGTCGGCGTGGCCGCGCCCATGGCGCCCATCTGCGCGGCTCGGGCTAGGTTCACCGCCATGGCGTAGTGTCCGAGGTAGTTCGCCTGATGGCTCATGCCGGCGAGGATGCGTCCGCCGAGCATCCGGTTGCCCGCCTCGCGGGCCAGGTGGAGGGCCTTCGTCATGTACTGCTGGGCCAGGCCGTGCCGGCCGGTGTCGTACGCCATCCAGGCCGCCAGGCGCAGCATGGCCGCCGTCTCGGAGAGGAACTCCTTGCCGAGCGCCGTGTCGGGCCTGACGTGCTTGAGAAGCGGCTCCACCTCCATGGCGATGTACTGGACCACCGTGGAGCGGGCATGGCCGCCGCCGAACCGGTAGTCCAGCTTCGCGAACATCGCTGTCGTCTCCCGTACGGCCTCGACGCTGGAAGCGGTGACCAGCCTGCCTTCGGCCAGCGGCTTCGGGGACGGTATGGGGTTGATCAGCCACGTGACCATGGAGTCGTTCCAGGAGTCCGCGGAGATATCGCTCTCCACCACCTGAGGGTTGGCCGACAGATCGCCGGACACGAGGACGGTTACACCGCCGGCCAGGCAGTCCGACTGCTTCAGCGCGCTGCGTGTGAAGGGCGTTGATTCGGCGTACATCATGCCGATGTCACGGACGCTCACTCGCTCGCCCAGCTTGCGGCCGAGGGCCTCGGCGATGAAGTGCGGGGTGAGTCCGCGGGGGTGCATTCCGTCCAGCCAGCGTTTCACCGACACGTGATCGCAGCGGATGTCAGCGCCGTGAGTCGCGGCCACGTCCTGCACCCGTCGCGCCAGGGCCTTGTTCGAGCATGCGGCTCTCGCCATGACCGCCGCGAGCTGGTGATTCGGCTCTCGGAGCTTCATGGCACTCCCGTCGCGCAACGGCTTCACAACCCTGGGTGATCGCAATGTCGCAGACAGTTTGCACCTCCTCCGGGCCGTAGTGCACCCCCCTTCGCTCAATTGCACCGTCTTTTGAACGCTGCCGTACCCCCTGACCTGCGCGGTTTTCTGGTGCCACGAACACGGCGGGTCCCGAAAGGACCTTGACGGACCCGCCAAGCCTGTTCTATACCTGTACAGGACAGCTTCTCTCGTGGGAGGAGCTGCCACCAGGAGAAGCAGGCTTCGCGACGACCAGAAAGGGACCACCGCCCGATGCCTGCTCTCCGACCCCGCCGTTTCCTGCCCACGGTGCTGATGATCGTCGCGGCCTTCTTCGTGGTCACTCAGCCGCACAAGGCCGCGGTCGCGGTCAACACCACCGTGGACGCCGTACAGAAGATCGCCCAAGCCCTGACCGTCTTCAGCGACGGACTCGGCTGAACCACACCAAACGGAAGAAGCCGGGGCGCGGCCCAAAGTCGCCAAACCTGATCCGCGCCCCGGCACCCCTTAGAAGAGGTGTCTTCACTATGACCCACGGGTCCAGCAACACACAGCCCACGTCCGACCTCGGCCTGCCCATGCGGGCCGTCACCTGGTCCGCCATCCAATGGACCTGCCTCGTCTGCGGTGGCGCCGAGGAGATCGACCCGGCCGAGGAGGCGCCCACTCCGCCGATCTGCCCGTCCTGCCACCAGCTCGCCGTCGCCGAGGCCCTCGCCACTCTGCTGGGGGTGCGCCGATGAACGAGGTGATCACCAGCCGGGGCGACGAGCAGCTGTCCGACCTTCGCGATGTTCTGCTGAACGCCGACCCGGCCTGCGAGAGCGACGACGCCGAGCTCTTCACCGGCCCCGACCTGTTCGAGTCCGAGCCGGACGACGTCCGGGAGGCGCGCGAGGGAAAGGCCAAGGCGTTGTGCGCCGAGTGCCCGGCCCGCGCGGCCTGTCTGGCGTACGCGCTGGCCGTGGTTCCCGAGGCCGGCGTCTGGGCCGGCCTGACCGTCGAGGAACTCCGCGACCTGCGGGAGGTGGCCGCCTGATGGCTCGCTTCCAGTGCGCCGACTGCGGCCGGCGCTCCCGTAGCCCGTTCGGGTGCCGCGGCTGCGGCGTCCGTCGCCAGGTTGAGGTCTGTACGGCTCACGGCACCCGTTGCCTGCCCGGCTGCCGTATGTGCCGCATCCTCGCCCGCTCACAGTCCGGCATCTGAAGGGAGGTCACATGAACGCCATCCGCCTGTCGCCATGGCCGGGCACGTGCTGCCCGCGCTGTAGGGCCCAGCTCGACGGCGGCCCCGTCCAGTTCTACTGCGCGTCCTGCCGTCGCTCGGTGTTCGCCGCCGACCTCGACCACGAGATTCACGTCCCGCTCAGGAGAACCGCATGATCACTGTTCTGCTCTATCTGGTGGTGTTCGCCGTCGGCTTCCTGGTCTGCGAGCTCGTACGCATCGCCCAGGAACGGTTCCGGATCCACCAGGTCGTACGCTTCAGCGTCCACTCCGCCGGATCGCCCGACAAGGTGCTCCGCGTTTGGTCCAGCCGCCGCGCCAACTGGTGCAACCGGCCCGGCTGCCTGCGTTGCTGGGGACGGTGGGGCCGATGACCGCCGCTGTCTACGGACCTCGTCCGCTGAGCGAGGGCGAACAGACCGCCGTCTCGGTCACCGCCGCCGCGGTGGCGAGCCTGGGCCTGCTCGGCTTCGTCATCAGCTTCGCCACGGTGGCCAGGGCTGCCGAGCCGTCCTTCGGCTGGTTCGCCTGGATCGTTCCACTTGGGATCGATCTCGGCATCGCGGTCTTCTCGGCGCTCGACATCGTCCTGGCCAGGCTCGGCATGCGCCTTCGCCTGCTCCGGCTCGTGCCATGGGCGCTGACCGCCGCCACGGTCTATCTCAACGTGGCTGCCGAGGACACCCTGTTCGGGATCATCGCCCACGCGATGCTTCCCGGCCTGTGGGTGGTGGCGGTGGAGGTCGGTGCGTACGCCATCCGCAAGCGTGCCGACCTGACCAGGCCCGACCATATGGAGTCCATCCGGCTCTCCCGGTGGGTGCTGGCCCTTCCGTCCACGTTCGCCCTGTGGCGCCGGATGGTGCTGTGGGAGATCCGTTCCTACCCGAACGCCCTCGGCCGCGAGCGCGACCGGATCCTCGCCCGTACCGACCTTCAAGACCGGTACGGCCGGCTGTGGCGCTTCAAGGCCACCCGCCGCGAACGAGCGCTCTACCGGCTCGGCGAGCTGACTCCTGACCGGATCCGACTCGCACCCGCGCCTGAGCGTCCCGCCCTGCCACCGAAGCCCAAGCACAAGGCAACCAAGAAGACCGCCCGACGACCCCGCGCCGACGTGGATGACCTGATGCCACTCGGCCGGCAGATCGCCGCCGACCACGAGACGCGCAAGGTCCAGCTCACCCGCGACCGCCTTCGGGACGCCATCCGGCGGACCGGCCAGTCAGTCTCCACCGACCGCGCCGGGGCACTCCTGGCCCGCCTGCGGACGGAACCACCGCCGGACCGGACCCCGACCGCTGCCGCTGAGGCGGTCGGACCGCACGGCCCGACCGTGGACGACCGACCGGACGAAGCGCGGTCCGACCGCACACCGTCACAGACGCAGGGCGCGGCCTCCACTCCGCCAAGAACAGTGGCCGCGCCCAGCCACCCCGCTACCGCCAAGGCACACGAGGTGTACTCATCATGACCCACACACCGCACGAGCCCGACCGCCGTCCGGAGCACGGTCGCGAGCTGCACGGCTTCGAGTGGCCCGACCGCGATGAGGACGAGAACGGCGAGGCCGAGGTCGTCCCCCTCGACTCCCGCCGGCGTGCTCGCCAGATCGAGGACGCCGAGCCGGACGACGAGGTCCTGGACCACGAGTCCATCGACATCGCCGACCGTGTCATCGGCCCGCCGGTCGACCCGCCCGACGAGGACGCGGTACCGCCTGCGGCACGGACCGCCCGGCGTCGCGCGCCCATCATCCCGGCCTGGCTCCGTACCTGGCAGTCCGTCCGCGCGATGATCGTCTGGCAGGCCCGCGACACCGCGTACGTCCTGGGCTATCACGCCGTTCGCTCGCCGAAGTACCTGCTCAAGGTGCTCTGGTACGCGGTGCCCGGCGTCTTCAAGTCCATCGGCCGGCTGCTGCACTGGGCGACGGCGGAGGAGGGCAACTGGGCTCTGCGCCAATACGCCGCCGACCGCAACGACCCGGAGATGTGGCTCAAGCTCGACAAGCAGCGCCAACGCCAGTCCCGCTGGCGCTGGTCGGTCGTACTGGCGCTCACCATCACGGCCCTGGCCGGCCTGCTGGTCTTCCTGGCGGCGGACCTGCCTGGCTGGGCGCACCTCGGCGCGCTGGTCCTGGCCGTCCCGCTGCTGGCCCGAGCCGGCCGTCCCGCCGACAGCCCGATCACAGACCGCGTGAGCGACGGCCCGCGCTACCGCAAGCTCACCGCCGAGCTGGTACGCCGCTCGCTGCTGCACTGCGGTATCTCCGGCATCACCCAGGCCGTCAGCAAAGATCCGAACGCGATCAGCTTCCCGCAGGAGATCCACCGCGACGGCCCCGGACATCTGGCCATCATCGACCTGCCCTTCGGCGTGGAAGCAGCCGAGGTGGTGGCTCGCCGAGGTCGCCTCGCCTCGGCCATGCGCCTCCCCATGGACCAGGTCTGGCCCGAACCGGCCGCCGGACACCCCGGCCGCCTCGCCCTGTGGGTCGGCTACGAGCCCTCCTCGCAGATGAAGCAGCCGCCCTGGCCGCTGCTGCGCGACGGCCAGGTGGACGTGTTCAAGCCGTTCCCGTTCGCCACGACACCACGAATGGAGACCGTCAACGCCGAGCTCGTGTTCCGCAACTGGCTCGTCGGCGGGCAACCGGGCTCAGGCAAGACGTTCGGGCTCAGGCTCGCGGTCCTGGCCGCCGCCCTCGATCCGCGCGCCGAGCTGCGCATCTATGAACTGAAGGGAGTAGGGGACTTCAAGGTCCTGGAACCTGTCTGCACCGAGTACGGCAACGGCTTCGACGACGAGACGATCGCCCGCTGCGCCGCGATGTTCGCCTGGCTCTACAAGGAGTGCGAACGCCGCTCCAAGCGCATCGCCCACTACCACGCCCTCGGCAAGGCCCCCGAGAACAAGGTCACACCCGAACTGGCCTCGCTCAAGGGCTCGGGCCTGCACCCGCTGATCGTGACCGTGGACGAGATCCAAGAGCTGTTCCTGCACCCGCAGT
Organism: Nonomuraea sp. NPDC001684; assembly: GCF_053596515.1. Classification (NCBI taxonomy): domain Bacteria; kingdom Bacillati; phylum Actinomycetota; class Actinomycetes; order Streptosporangiales; family Streptosporangiaceae; genus Nonomuraea; species Nonomuraea sp. NPDC001684. The sequence goes on along the minus strand of NZ_JBSFGJ010000036.1, from coordinate 23,752 downwards.
ACGGCAAGGAAGCCGGCGAGATCTGCGAGAAGGTCATCAAGCTCGGCCGCGCCCTGGGCGTGATCCTGCTCCTGGGCACCCAGATCCCGGACAAGGACAGCCTGCCGACCGGCATCACCCGCAACGTCAACACTCGCTACTGCATGAGCGTCGCCGACCAGACCGCGAACGACATGATCCTCGGCACCTCGATGTACAAGCAGGGCTACCGCGCCACGGTGTTCCAGCCGGTGATGGAGGCCGGCTGGGGCATCCTCGCCGGCCTCGGCAAGCCCGCCGCCCGCCGCTCCTACTACCTCGACACCACCGACGCCGACAAGGTCATCGTTCGCGCCAAGCGGCTCCGCGGCCTGGCCGGCACCCTGCCCGAACCCGGCACCCAGGCCCGCGAGGACGCACCCGTCTTCGACGTCCTGGCCGACCTCGCGGAGATCTGGCCCGCAGGGGAGACGGCGGCCTGGAACGAAGCCCTCTGCACCCGCCTGACCGAACTCCGTCCCGACGTCTACACCGGCTGGAAGTCCGAACAGCTCACCAGCGCCCTCAAGCCGCACGGCCTGCGGGTCGGTGACATCGGCCGCCGCATCGACGGCAAGCCCGTCACCCGACGCGGCATCCGTCTGGACGACCTCACCGAGACCATCGCCGAGCGTAACCGCCAGAAGCGCTCCGGCTGACCGGTCACGGGGCTGCTAGCGCTAGTAGCCGAGCCTGCTAGCGCTAGCACCCCCGCTAGCACCAGAAATGCGCCATGGCCAGGCCGTTAGCGCGCTAGCGGCCCTGCTTCACCACACCCGAAAACCGGCCCAGGAGGCTCTCGTGTACCTCGCCCTGCTCGTCGCTATCACCACGATCACCAGCACGCTCTGTTACGCCGCGAAGTGCTACGTGAGCCCGTTCGGCCGCTGCCGCAAGTGCCAGGGAAAGGGCCGCTTCCCGCAGCGTCGAGGCATCCGCTACTGCCGCCGCTGCGACGCCACCGGCCTTCGCCTGCGTCTCGGCCGCCACGTCTGGAACTACGTCCGCCACCTGCACCACTGAGAGCGGCCCCGGCGCACAGCCACCAAGCACGACGCCGGGGCCATGCCCCAACCGGTCACCGGCCCCGCGGGGCCGACTCAAGGAGCAACCACCAGCATGACACCTCATCCGCCCCGCCAGACGCGGTCCTACGCCCTGGCCGCCGCCGCCCGAGGTTGGCACGTCTTCCCGCTCACGCCGGGGGACAAGGTGCCGCTCAAGGGTTGGAAGTGGAAGGAACACCACACGACCGACGCCGACACCATCAGCCGCTTCTGGACCGGCACCGCGTACAACATCGGCATCGCCACCGGCCCGTCGAACCTGGTCGTCATCGACCTGGACACCCCGAAGAACGGCGAACAGCCCCCGCCGCCCTGGAACCGACCCGGCGTCAACGACGGGGCGGACGTCCTGGCCCTGCTGTGCGAGCAGGCCGGCCAACCGCTACCCCTGGAGACGTTCCAGGTCCGAACCCGGCGCGGCGGCACCCATCTGTACTTCACCGCACCCGAAGGGCTGACACTCGGCAACACCTCCGGCGCCAAGGGTCAAGGACTGGGCTGGCTGATCGACATCCGCGCCAGCGGCGGCTACGTCGTCGCACCAGGCAGCTACGTCGACCTCCCGGACGGCACCGGAACCTACGACACCATCCACACCGCCGAGCCCGCACCGCTGCCGTCCTGGCTGGCAGAGCGGCTGGCCCGCTCCCACCACGAGCACCATCCGGTCCACGTCTCGGTCCATGACGTCCTGGCCGCCCTCGGCAACCAGTCCACGGGCTACGCGATGACCGCACTCCACAACGAGCTGCAGCACGTCCTCGACGCCGGGCCGGGAACCCGCAACCACACCCTGAACGCCGCCGCGTTCGCCCTCGGCCAGCTCGTCGCCACGGGCCTGCTGCCGCACCGCCTGACCGAGGACGCCCTGCACGCCGCCGCCCAGGCCATCGGCTTGTCCCCCCGAGAGGCCGCCGCCACCATCCGCTCCGGCCTGACCGCCGGAGCACGCCAGCCACGCCGGGGGATCGCATGACCAACCCACTCGACGCCAACACCATCCTGGAGAACCTCGACGCCCATGCCACCATCACCCGCCTGCACCGCGACCAGTCCGGCGACCTGTCCCTCGGTCTGCCGGTCCCGCCGCCGGCCGCCGACCCGGCCATGTTCTACGGCCTGCCTGGGGAGCTGGTGCAGGCCGCGGACCCGTCCACCGAGGCCGACCCGGTCGGCGTCCTGGTCTCCGCGCTGTCCGCCTGCGGTGCGGTCATCGGCCCTGGCCCGTACGTCCAGATCGGCAACACCCGCCACCCGCTGCTGATCTGGCCGCTGTTGTTCGGTCGCACCGGCTCCGGCCGCAAGGGTCAGGCCACCGACACCGCCGAGATCTTCCTGCATCACGCCGGCATCGGCTACGGCGACCTCTGCGTCACCGGCCTGTCCTCCGGCGAAGGACTGATCGAGCGCATCCGCGACCCCGACAGCCCGGACGACCCCGGCGGCACCATGGACAAGCGCCTGTCGGTCACCGAGCCGGAGTTCTCCACCGTCATGGCCCGCGCCAAGCGCGAGGGCTCCACGCTCGGCACGATGCTCCGCCAGGCATGGGACGGCCGGACGCTCGCCGTACTGACCCGCAACGCCTACCGGGCCTCGAACCCGCACATCGCGATCATCGGCCACATCACGCCCAAAGAGTTCCGCATGCGCTTGGCCGAGGCGGACATGGCCGGCGGCTCCTACAACCGCTTCCTGCCCATCTACGTCGAGCGCTCCAAGCGCCTGCCCATCCCGGAAGGCGTCGCTCTGGACCTGCTGGCCAGCCTCAGCGGCAGGCTCCACGACGCCGTCAAGGCCGCCCGCCAGATCAAGCGCATCGCCCTCGACGAGGACGCCCGCGCCTACTGGTCCGCCGAGCTGTACGAGGAGTTCACCGCCGCCGACGACGAAGACCACGCCTGGACCGAGTTCACCCGCCGCTCAGCCCCGTACTGCCTGCGCATCGCCGCCCTGTACGCCGCCCTCGACGCCCGCGTCCACATCACTACCACCGACCTGGGAGCCGCCGCGGCCCTGGTCCGCTACTCGATCGCCTCAGCCGTATTCGTCCTGGACAAGCAGATGCGCGACCCGAAGATCGACCGCATCCGCCGTGCCCTCGACCAGGCCGTAGGCACCGGCCTGACCCGCTCGGAGATCAGCGCCCTGTTCTCCCGCAACGTCCCCAAACAGACCCTCGACGAGCTCCTGGCCAGCCTGACGGCCACCGGCCAGTACGAGACCTTCACCACGCCCACGGGCGGCCGCCCGTCAGTCCGCTACCGCCGCACCAGCCCCGACGAACAAAGAAGAAACAAGACCTCATGACCTACGCAGCCCAGCACGCAGCAGCGACAACGCCTTCACAGAAGGACAGCCCTTTCTTCGTCCGCCACGAACGAAGCCGATCACCACCATCCCGGCTCCATCACGCACCGCCCGTTCTTTCTTCTTCCTTCGTCCTGATCAACTCCCGGCCCACAGCCACCAAGCACGGGGCCGAACACCCAACCACCTGATCCGCAAGGAGCCGCACTTGGCCACCGGCACCACCCAGCGAGGCATGCTCACCCTCGCCGACCTCTGCACCGAACTCCAGATCTCCCGCTCGACCTTCTACGACTGGCGAGCCAAGGGCCGCGCCCCGCGCTGCCTCAAGCTGCCCAACGGCGACCTTCGCATCCGCCGTGCCGACCTGGACCGCTGGCTCGCCACGATGGAGGACGCCGCCTGATGAAGGACCTCACCTACAACGTCCGCGTCTACGCCATCGAGGCTCGCAGGAACAAGGAAGGCAAGGTCACCTCCTACCGCGTGGCCTGGCAGACCACCACGAAGACCTGGAAGCGCTCGTTTAAGCTCGCCGCCCAGGCCGACACCTTCCGCGGTGCCCTGCTCACCGCCGCCCGCAGCGGCGAAGGCTTCAGCACCCTCACCGGCGAACCCGTCTCCTGGGGACGCACCGACCGCCCAGAGATGAGCTGGTACGACTTCGCCTGCAAGTTCGCCGACATGAAGTGGAAGAACGCCGCCGCCAAGTACCGCCAGGACATCGCCCGCGCCCTCACCGCCGCCACACCCGCCATGTACACCACCACACGCGGCAAGCCGGAAGACCGCGCACTGCGCTCAGCCATGCACCGCTGGGGCTTCAACACCAAGCAACGCCAGCAAGCACCCGACGAGGCCGCCGACGCGTTGCGCTGGCTGGCCGACAACACCAAGCCCATCTCAGCACTCATCGACGACGCCGGCCTCGCCCGCGACCTACTGGAGGCCGCCACGTCCCTGCTGGACGGCACCCGCGCCGCACCCAGCACCGTACGCAAGCACCGCATGCTCCTGTCCAACGCCCTCGACTACGCCGTGGAACTCAAGCTCCTGCCTGCCAACCCGCTCAAAACCCTGAAGTGGAAGCCGCCGGCCAACGCCTACGAGGTCGACCGGCGCAGCGTCGTCAACCACACCCAGGCCAAGGCGTTGCTCGCGGCCGTGGCTGCACAGAAGCCGAGCGGCGAACGTCTCGCGGCGTTCTTCGCCCTCATGTACTACGCGGCCCTGCGTCCGGAGGAGGCCGTCAACCTACGCCGAGACAACCTCACCCTTCCGCCTCTCTGCGAGAACGCGGAGAAGGGCGAGATGGAGGAGTCGGCCAACGCCTGGGGGGAACTTCACCTCGTCAAGGCCGCACCGTACGCCGGTCGGGACTGGACAGACAGCGGCAAGGCGCGAGAGGAACGCGCGCTCAAGCACCGCGCTGTCGGGCACAGCCGTACGGTGCCCATCCCGCCACCTCTGGTGCGGATCCTGCGAGCCCATCTCGCAAAGTTCGACCAGGGACCGCAGGGCCGCCTGTTCTACGGCGTCAAGGTGAGCGAGCTGCCATTCATCACCTACCGCCGCGCCTGGAAGGCCGCCCGCAAGACAGCCCTCACAGAGAAGGAGTTCGCCTCAGCTCTGGCCGCGCGACCATACGACCTACGTCATGCCTGCGTGTCCATGTGGCTCAACGCTGGCGTTCCTGCGCCGCAGGTGGCGGAATGGGCCGGGCACAGTGTTGACGTGCTCCTGCGCATCTACGCCAAGTGCATTGTCGGTCAGGACGAGGCGGCCAGGGCCCGAATTGCTGATGCCCTTGCAGAATAAGGCGGCGGGTGGGAGTCCGATGAAAGTGTCGGACTCCCCTCGCCACTCATGCCTACCCAGCTAAATCACATTGATCACGGGAGCCAGAGACCACTTCCGGTGGTCTTCATCGTAGCCAGCCATTCCCTGAGAGTGGTCGGATTGACTTCTCTCACTGGATAGCTTCTGGTTTTTGCTACTTCTCTCGCTCCGGGCAGCCATTCGGCCGTAGCTACAAGTAGCCCCTGCTTGGCGCCTTCCCACTCTACGTCTGCTGCCAACGCCTTAACGACGACTTTCTGGATCTTATGCTTCTCGCGTTTGCGCTGCACAATGATTGTTGGTGTCGCGCCCTCATCTCTCGCTCCAGATTCCCATATCCTTAGGTCGACCCCATTATCATTCCTGCCCGCACCAAGTTCGACCTCAAAGCCCTGTCGATAGAAGTGTTCGGCAGTAAGGGCTTCGAACTTCCTCCAATTGATATCGCCGATCTGGTCGAAATTAGCGACTAGATAATCTATGAAGCGCTGGTCAAAAAATCTACCATATGTGGCCATAGTAGATTCTGAATCGAAGAGCTCGGAAAGCTTTAGCGAATCTTCCCAAATCTTCTCGGAGGCGTCCAGTCTGATTGCGCTTCTGGCGTATCGAAACGCCATTTCGTCCAGTGCTACCGAGACCGCGCCTGCCAGCGCCTGTCCAGCAAGTTCTCGGGCTTCTTCGATGAGTTCGCCAGTGCGATTTGGCTCGACATGGATTGGATTGATGATCACAGCGAGTGGAGACGGGCCCAAATCTACCGGGTGGGGCTGTCTGACGGGATAGTATATGCGCCCAATCACGAACTCGGCTGCTTGGACTGCTAGGTCCAGGTCGCCGAGTCGTTCCTTGATTCCGGCGACTATTGGTTGGTTGGTTGCCCGCAGAGCGCCATGGAATCCGAACTTTTCCAGCACGGCCGCCATTAGCGTGCCGTTTACGGCCTTATACTCGGCACTAGTTCCTAGGTGCCGCTCCACTCGGTGCAAGTTCTCCTTGGTTGCTAGCTGTATTTGCTCTCTAGTCGCTGCCAAGCCGAGACTGATCCCAATCACTTCTGACAGACGCTCTATATAGGAACGATCGTTCACCCAGTCCCAGGGTTTGCCCATGGTGATCCTCTCGGATTCATCTTCGCCATAAAAGCATCTGTCGCTTACCGCTCGCCTTCCGCTGAAGGAAATGGTCTTGTTGCGACTGCTTTACGGCATCGCAAATCGCAGTTATAGCGTTCTAAGTGGAAGTGTGAGGCGGATGGCAGGTGCTTGCCTATATTGGTGTGGGCCGCGAAATCTTGAGGCCGATTGATAGTGGCGGATCGAGAGGCTTCTTGGTGATTGGTCAAGTGTCGTCATCATCTTCCGAAGCAGTGGGGGGATGTGCGGTGATAGGAGAAGCGGCAGAACCCAAATAGCCGTACTTCGCATACCATGCTGCTCGGCGCAACTCTGCCTCTTTGTGGTCTAAGTCGCGCAGTCGGCGTTGCGCTAGGTCCGATGCGTAGACGTACTCGCTGGTAATTGCTCTTGCTAGCCATGCTCGCGATTCGACTATCCGGCCTTGATCCGCCTCTAGCCCACCAAGGTCAACCATTGCTACGGGTGAAATTTCTGTATGCCCGAATTCGGCCGCTAGCCCATACCAGTGGCGAGCTTGATCCACTCGTTGGAGGCTTGCCTCTAACGTGCCGAGATCGAGCATAGCCTTCGGCGCTTGTTCAGAATGGCCGGTTTCGATGGCTCGCAAGAACCACTTGCGGGCCTCCTCCACCTGTCCAAGTCTCCCTTCCATGTGGCCGAGGTTGACCATCGCCTTTGGGGCTTGGTCAAGATGGCCGGACTGAACCGCCTGTGTATACCAGTGACGAGCCTGGTCCACCCGCCCCTGTTCCTCTTCCAAGTGGCCCAGGTTGAACATTGCTCTCGGCGTGTGCTCAGAGTGGCCGGAATCAATCGCCCGTACAAACCATCTGCGGGCCTCCTCGATCTGGTTTTCCCCTCTCTCTAGGATGCCAAGGTTGACCATCGCCTCTGATGCATACTCAGGATGATTGGTCTCCGCTGCGCGCACGAACCACTCGCGGGCCTGGCCTACTTGACCGTGGTCCGCCTCCAGCATTCCCAGGTGCTCCATGGCGCGGGGTGCTGATTCGGGGTGCCCTGACTCCACCGCGTTAGCCCACCAGCGGCGAGCTTCCTCTCCCCGCTCTCGCCGCGCCTCCAATAGGCCGAGATGGATCATCGCCGCTGTCGCGTGCTCGGGATGGCCAGCCTCAACTGCTCGCACCAGCCAGCGGTAGGCTTCGTCCGTTGGCCCTTGCGTTCCTTCGATGACGCCGAGGTTGACCATCGACTTCGGCGCGTACTCAGGATGACCCGACTCCGCAGCTCGCAGGAACCATTCGCGGGCCTTTTGCGTCCGTCCCTGCTCGTTCTCCACGATGCCGAGGACCACCATGGCTTGGGGTGCAGAGTCTTGGTGGCCGGACTCCACCGCCCGCAAGAACCATTCGCGGGCTTCCTCCACTTGGCCCTGCTCCTCATGCAGGATGCCCAGGTTGTACATCGCCCTCGGGGAGTCAGGATGACCAGATATAGCAGCGCGCGTCAACCACTGATGGCAATGGCTGGAGTCCTCCGTGGCGTAGAAGTGATCAGCGATGGTCATGACTACGGGCAGGGTGATGTCAGCGGCTGAGAGGCGCTCCAGTAGCTTGGCTGCAGCCTCGATTTCGCCGTGGTCGAGTGCTGTGTAGCCGAGTTTGAGCAGGTTGCCGTCGTCAAGGTGATGGAGGGCGTAGTCCCATAGGGGCGGAGCAATACGCCAACCGATCGGCTCGTCTTCTGCGGCGACTACAGCTAATAGGCAGTGCGGCCTGTACGGGGCGGTGGCGCTGAGCAGTTGCGGACGGGCTGCGGAGGCGGGCGCCTTCGCCCATTCCAGTGCGCGAACGAAGTTGTCGGCTGGAAGCCGAGTGCGTGACGGTAGGCATGTCAAGTGGCGCCGGTAGTCTGCCCACAGCTTCTGAAGAACCTTTCTGGTTAGCCGCTCTGGGATCTGCGCGCGGTGCCAGTCTGTGGCTGCACGTAGCAACGCCACACGGTCGGTCGCCTGTTCGGAGTCGCCGGTTGTCAGCGCGTTACGTAGTTGCCTCAGAGAGACCATCAGGCGACCCATCAGCACTTCGGTTGCCACGTCATCTATGGACGGCTGCAGAGCCTGGTAGCTGGATTCGGCGCGGATCAGTTCACGCTCGCCAGGTGTGATCACTCCCAGGACGAGGTGTACGGTGTGCTCGGCCAGAACATGCATCACATGAGAGGGCAGCCGGGCCGCTGGTTCCCCGTGTAGACCGGTGATCTCCTCGGTGTGCAGTGTGACCAAGACTCCGACCCGAGGCGGGAACTTGGCCAGCAGTGTCTCAGTGAGTTGGCCTAGATGCTCCAAGCTGATGGCATCTAGCCATACCACCACTCCGGCCTGCGGTTCCACCCACTCGGCGGCCCGCTCTAACATCGCCGCCAGCGTCAATTCCTGCTCGCGTTCGAAGGCGGCCAGCTTCCATTGCGGTATGTGGATCTGTGCCGCATGAGCCAGCGCGTGCGTAGTGCCGGCGAGGCGCTCTCCCTGCACCAACACCACACGCTCTCGTCCACCGGCGAGAGCATCTAGCGCCTGACCGAGCTGCCTGTCGATCGGTCGGTTGATGTGTGGAGCCATCCGATCAGGACGGGCGAAACGCGAGTCGGCAACGCCAAGTTGAGCAAGACTGACGTGCTCCAGCGGTAATGGTCGCCCACGCGGATCCGCAACCCGCAGCCTCCCGGCCGGTTCGGACTGGGACCTCCAGCTATCCCAGGCACCAGTTGCTAAGGCTGCGGTTAGTGCGGCCGCTCCCCATCCCCAGCTCCACCCGCTGTCGTCGAGCACCTGATTGCCCAGGATCGCGACCGCCAGCAGCAGCACAGCGCTGCCATATCCGCTCCACCGTGTCGACCGCCGAGAGAGCATCGTCAGGCCGCCTTCCTGCTTGAACCCGACCCCGAGTCCCATCTCCATTCTCTTTGCTACGCATGGGCGAAGTCTCAGAGTCTGTGAGAGCTGAACTGCCCTGGGAAGGCATTGGGAAGGGGTGGCCGCAAGCGATCGACGGCAGTCGGACACCACCGGACACACCAAAAAGCCCTCGACCGACGTTTCCGCTGGTCAAGGGCGCTTCGTTGCTGCTCGAACCTGGTGCCCCCGGCAGGATTCGAACCTGCGGCACCCGCTTTAGGAGAGCGGTGCTCTATCCCCTGAGCTACGGAGGCGGACCCTCGTAAGCCTAGCGAAAGTTGGGCAGTGCGTGGGCCGCCGGGCCGGGGTCAGTTTGGTGAGGTTGGTTATGGGTGCTCTGAGCTGCGGTAAAGGCATGGCAAGCGGTCGGATTCCGGTGCTTCGTGCGTGGCTAGCTTCTGCCTGTGACCAGGAGGCGATCCACGCAAGCTCGTAGGCGGCCCGTTGTGTTGTTCGGGGCGTTGCTGGCGCCGGCGATTCTTGCCGGCGGACTGTTGGCGGGGGAGATGCGGGGGTTCGAGGGGGTTGGTGCGCCGGTGGGGATGGAGGAGCGGAGGGCGGTGCGGTTGGCGTTCGAGCCCGTGTGGATGCCCGCGCCTGCTCATCCTGATCGGCGGTACGAAGGGGTGATTCCGGCGCCTGTGCGGAAGGTCGCCGAGGTGTCTGAGGCGTTGGAGGTGCGGTCCTCGGTGCCCGCGCCTGCGCCGGAGCCGGATCCTGTGGTTGAGGAGGAGCCGTACGCGCCTGAGGCTTCGCGGTCCTCGCCTGGGTGTGCGGGGGAGTGGGAGGACACCTGGCTGTGGGACATGTGCCGGGAGCGGGAGCAGGAGGCGGCACAGAATGCCCGCTATGGCTGGTTGTCGGGTTTGTGAAGTTGACGAGGGGCGTTGGTTGAGGAGGGTGTGGTCGCGGGGTGCGCCGGCGCCCCAGGCCGCCGGCCGCCGGCTAGGCCAGTGAACTATCTCCCCGTGTTGCTGTGTCTCGGGGGCGGTTAGGCGCGGGAGTGGCTTGGGGGTTGGTGTTGGTTGCGGTGGGGGTTTCCCGATCAGGGGGCACTGCGCTGCTGGGGCAGGGTACGTCGGCTCGGTGGGCACGCTGGAGGTCGTTGCGTATGGCCTGGTCCCTCTTGGTAGGGGGCATGCGTGCGACTGCGCGGCTGGAGTGAAGGTTCTGAAGCCAAGGGCTGAGGTGAGGTCAGGAATGGCTCGGCGACGTTGCGCAGCTCGTGGAGGACTGTAGGTCGAGTGGCGCAGCTCTTGGGATGACCTCCCGTTGTGCCCAACAGACCGCGACAGACTCGGAGGTCTGGACACGCTGTCGGCGGTGATCTCAGAAGGGACTGGTCGCAAGGGTCTGGTGAGCACCGTTCCCGGAAGAGGACGAGCCGCCGAAGCTCAGAGGGTGGAGGAGTCCGCAAAGGGGGGCGTCGCGGGTCTTTGTAAGGGGTCGCGGTCCTCGTGACAAGAGACGCCAAAGGCCTCGGAGAGGTGAGAAAGGGTGCCGTAGCGGACGGCGGAGACGAACCACCGCAAGAGAGCCCAGGTGGAGTCGCGGGGGCCATGTCATGCCAGGGCGCCCGGAGGTCTGGGTGTGTGCGGTGCGGCGGTGCAGGAGGGGTGCAACCGTGCATGACAGGCAGGGGTGCGGTTGGTCCGGGTGGCCAGTGTGCGCGCTCTCGCAGCCGTCTTTCGGGGTTGTGCAGTGACAGCGCCTCACGGGCCGTCTGCACACCGACAGAGAGGTCAAGGCGCACTGTTCGGTGGCGAGGGTGGAGGTAGGGATGCGATGCCGCTGGTGGGGAGGGGGAGCCGTACATAGTGCGCTTTTTGTCTCATAGCAGCTCTTCGGAGTTCGGTCCGGACACTCAGGGGGCTGTAGTAACGTGCGTGCCTGACCCGGGTAACGAGTGTGCAAACGGAGGAGTCGAACGTGCCATCCCCTCGATCAGCGGGTCTGATCGCGGTCGTCATGGCGATGGCTTCTCTCTTCGTGCCATCAGCGGTTCAGGCGCAGGCGCGGACCCAGGTGGAGCGGCGGGATCCGAGCAATCTGGCGGAGCTGCGCAAGGAGGCCGAGAAGTCGGCCAAGGAGCTTGAGGACGCCACCAAGGCGCTGGAGAAGCGGCGTGCCACGATCGCGGCGTCCGAGAAGGAGCTCAAGGCCAAGCTGAACGGGCTGCAGGATCTGGAGCGCAGGCTCGCGGTGATCCGGCAGCCGGTCTCGCAGCTCGCGGAGCTGCTCTATGAGCAGCCCGTCGGGGCGGACGGCGTGGTGCCGTTCCTGTCGGGGGACGCCGGCGTCGGCACCCTGCGGGCGCTCTCGGACTCGACGGAGATGGTCCGGGTACGGCAGCAGGCCGTGGAGCAGACCAGCACCCTGTACAAGGAGGCCGAGCGGCTGGCCGCCGAGGCTCAGGAGTTGAGGGCGGGCAACCTGCTGGCCGAGGCTCAGATGGCGGCTGAGATCGACACGCTCAGGCAGCGTTCGGACAAGATCGTCAAGTCGCTCACCGCGGCGCTGGTGAAGCTGGGCATCAAGATCGACAAGGTCGGACGGGCGGCGCTGGGCTGCAACCCTCTCCAGGCCGCCACGGCCAACAACTACCCCAACGGGCTCATCCCCAAGAGCATGCTCTGTCCGTTGCAGCAGAAGGGCTTCAGTCTGCGGGCGGACGCCACCATCGCCTTCGTCAGCCTGAACGAGGCCTACCGGAGGCGGTTCGGCAAGGCGATCTGCGTGACGGACGCCTACCGGAGCCTGGCCGAGCAGCAGTCCGTCTACTACCGGCGGCCGGGGTTCGCGGCCGTGCCGGGGCGGAGCAACCACGGTCTCGGGCTGGCTGTGGACCTGTGCGGTGGCGTGGAGCGGTTCCGGTCCACGGAGTTCGTGTGGATGGAGAAGAACTCCAAGAGGTACGGGTGGTTCCATCCCGCCTGGGCCTACAGCAGCCCGTTCGAGCCGTGGCACTGGGAGTACGACCCGAAGATCGACTCGCAGCTCTAGGCAGGCACGACCTCGGCGCTGCAGAAGGCGCAGCGGGAGGCGGCCTTCGGGATCTCCGACAGGCATTCGGGGCAGTCGCGGGTCTTGGCCTCGACCTGGGCCGCCGCGCGCTCCTTGAAATGCGTGTACGGCTTGACGACCAGGAAGTAGATCACCGCCGCGATCATCAGGAACGAGATCACCGCGTTGACGAACTTGCCGTACATGAAGTGGGACGCGCCGACGGTGACCTTCAGCGAGGAGAAGTCGGGCAGGCCGCCGAAGGCCGAGATCAGTGGGGTCAGCAGGTCGGCGACGAACGACTGCACGATCGAGTTGAAGGCCGCCCCGATGACCACCGCGACCGCCAGGTCGAGGACGTTGCCCTGCATGAGGAACTTCTTGAATCCGTTCATGGCCGAGAATCGTAGTCGAACGATTACTCTCAGCTAACTCTTGAAGGTGATGGAGAGGCGGCCCGATGTCTGGGCGCCCGCCAGCTGGGCCGCCTGGTACGGGGTCGCCGCCAGCACCACCAGCGCACCGCCGGTACGGGAGTCGTCGGCGGGACGCGGGATGGTGATCACGCGGACGTCGTCGGCGATGAGCTGGGCCGGCTGACCGCCCTCCCCGGCGGCCAGGACGCCGACGGTCGAGCCGGGGCGGATGAGGGCGACGGCGTCGGGGTCGGCGATGCGGACAGGGGCGGCCACCGTGCCCGGCGGCAGCGGCACGGGATGGAGCAGGCGGGCGTCGGTCAGCGGCTCGCCCCGGCGCATGGGCCCGGCGAGGTAGCGGCCCGCCGCGTACGACCGGATGGCCCCGTCGGGCGGACGGGCGAGCGGCTCCGGACGGAGGTCACCGGGACGCAGCGGGCCAGGGGTTAGGTCGCGGGCGGCGACGAGGACCTCAGGGCCCGCAGCGGGACGGAGAGCGACATAGGCCGACAGGACGCCCACTGCGGCCAGGACCGCCGCGATCGGACGACGCCGCCGGGCCCACGGCCGCAGCCAGGCCGGCTGCCTGCTCACGGCAGCTCGAAGGGCAGCTTGATGCCGTCGAGGGCCGAGCCGCAGGGACACGTGCGGTCGGTGGGCAGGGCCTGGACGGTCTCGGCGATCAGCGTGCGCATGCGGGTGACGTTGCGGGCGAAGAACTCCAGCACCTCGTCGTGGGTCACGCCCTGACCGGCCTCGACCCCGGCGTCGTGGTCGGTCACCAGGGAGAGCGAGGTGTAGCACAGGGCCAGCTCGCGGGCCAGCACCGACTCGGGATAGCCGGTCATGCCCACGATCGACCACCCGTTGGCGGCGAACCACTGGGACTCGGCCCGGCTGGAGAAGCGAGGGCCCTCGATGACCACCAGCGTGCCGCCGTCGACGACGTCGCCCCAGCCGGTGGAGCGGGCCGTGGCCACGGCCGCGGCTCTGCCGGACGGGCAGTAGGGGTCGGCGAAGGACACGTGGACGGCCCCCGAGACGTCGTAGTACGTCTGCGGCCGGCCCGAGGTGCGGTCGACGATCTGGTCGGGCACGACGATGGCGCCGGGGCCGTACTCGGCCCTGAGTGAACCGACGGCGCTGGGGGCGAGCACCTGCGTCACGCCGAGCGAGCGCAGCGCCCACAGGTTTGCGCGGTAGGGGATGCGGTGGGGAGGGAATCGGTGGTCCCGGCCGTGCCGGGGGATGAACGCGACCGAGCGCGAGCCGATGCGGCCGACGGTGACGACGTCGCTGGGCGGCCCGTAGGGGGTGGAGAGCTCGATCTCCTCCGCGTCGTCGAGCAGGGAGTAGAAGCCCGAGCCGCCGAGGACGCCGATGTCTGCGCGAGTGACCATGGCGCCGAGAGTAGCCGGACGGCCGAGGGCGGCGAGAACGCCGAACGCCGTTCTGTGGACAACCGCGCGGGCGCGAGATCACCCCCCTGAACGCGGAGCGTACGCACACCAGTACGAAGAGTAGGATCGCCGCATGCGGCAAAAAGGGCTGGGCCTCATCATCCTCGCGCTGATGCTCGGCATGCTGCTGGCCTCCCTCGACCAGACCATAGTCTCCACGGCCCTGCCGACGATCGTGAGCGACCTGGGCGGGCTGGAGCAGCTCTCCTGGGTGGTGACGGGCTACATGCTCGCCTCGACCGTCTCCACGCCGTTGTGGGGCAAACTGGGCGACCAGTACGGCCGCAAAAAGCTCTTCATCGCCGCGATCATCATCTTCCTCCTCGGATCGGCCCTGTGCGGGCTGAGCCGGAACATGGGGGAGCTGATCGGGTTCCGCTCGATCCAGGGGCTGGGCGGCGGCGGGCTCATGGTGCTCGCGCAGGCGATCGTGGGCGACGTGGTCTCGGCCCGCGAACGAGGGCGCTACCAGGGCTTCTTCGGCGCCGTCTTCGCCGTCAGCAGCATCGTGGGGCCGCTGCTCGGCGGGCTGTTCGTCGACCATCTGTCCTGGCACTGGGTGTTCTACGTCAACCTTCCCCTGGGCGCGATCGCCCTGGGCGTGATCGCGGCGGCGCTGCCCGGCGACGACACGCGCACCAGCCATCGCATCGACTACGCCGGGGTGATGCTGCTCGGCGGCGCGACCTCGTGCCTGGTGCTCATCACGACCTGGGGCGGCACGACCTATCCCTGGGCGAGCCCGGTCATCGCCGGCCTGGCGCTGGGGGCGGCGGCGCTGGTCGCGGCGTGGGTGGCCGTCGAGCGGCGGGCCGCCGAGCCGGTGCTGCCGCTGGGGCTGTTCCGGGTGCGGGCGTTCGCGATGTCGTCCGCGGTGGGGTTCGTGGTGGGGTTCGCGATGTTCGGGGCGCTCACGTACCTGCCGCTGTTCCTGCAGGTCGCGCATGGGGTGAGTCCCACCTTGTCCGGGGTGTACCTGCTGCCGATGATGGCCGGGATGCTCACGATGTCGATCGTCAGCGGGCTGGTGATCTCGAAGACCGGCAGATACCGCTTCCTGCCCATCGCGGGCACGGCCGTGGCGACGGCGGGGCTGTTCCTGCTGTCCGGGCTGAGTGAGCGCAGCAGCCTGCTGACGATGGGCGGCTACCTGCTGGTGCTCGGCGTCGGGCTCGGGATGACCATGCAGGTGCTGGTGATCGTCGTGCAGAACGCCGTCGACTTCAAGGACCTCGGCGTGGCCACCTCGGGGGCGACGTTCTTCCGGTCGATCGGCGGCTCCTTCGGGGTCGCCACGCTGGGGGCGGTCTTCACCGGCACGCTCGACGGCGACCTGCGGGAGGTGCTGGCCAGGGCCCGGTTGCCGGCGGGGTTCGACCCGTCCGGGATCCAGCGCGACCCGACCGTCATCCAGCGGCTGCCTCCCGCGCTGGCCGGTCAGTTCCTCCATGTGTACGCCGATGCCATCGCCACCGTCTTCCGGGTGGCCGCGCCGGTGATGTTCGGCGCGTTCGCGCTGAGCTGGTTCATCCCGCAGACGCGGCTGAGGGAGACCACCAAGGCGGCGGACCTGGGCGAGGGGCTGGGCGCCACGTCGGCCGAGCGGTCGTCGCTGGAGGAGGTCGAACGGGGGCTCATGCGGCTCGCCGACGCCGACCTGCGCAGGGGTTACTACGAAAGGCTCGGGGCGCTGGCCGGGCTGAGCGGCCTCGCGCCGCAGGGGGTGTGGGTGCTCGCCAGGCTCAACGACAAGGGCTGGGTCGGCGCGGGCGAACTGGCCGAGTGCGCCAAGGTGAGCAGGGCACACGGACGGCCCCACGTCGACCGGCTGGTGGACGAGGGGCTGGTGGAACGTTCTGAGGACGGCGAGCGGCTGCGGCTCACGCCGAAGGGGGACCGGGCGGCCCTGGGGCTCGTGCGCTGCTCACGCGAGGGGCTGAGCAGGCTCGTGGCCGACTGGGGGCCCGATCCACAGCTGACGCGGCTCGTCGATCGCATCGCGCCGGAACTGCTCGGCGCGTACGCCGACCGGCCTCGATGAGGCCCCCGCCCGTGCGGGCGGGGTGACGCGCCTAGTTGGAAGCCGCGGCGGGCGCCGGCGCCGGGGTGGACGACGACGAGGACGACGCGGACGACGACTCGCTCGACTTGCTCTCGGCCGGCTTCGACGGGGTGGTCGAAGAGGCGGAGGACGTCGAGGACGAGCGGTTGTCGGTGCGGTAGAAGCCCGAACCCTTGAACACGATGCCGACGGCGGAGAACACCTTCCGCAGGTTGCCCTGACAGTTGGGGCACACCGTCAGCGCATCGTCGGTGAACTTCTGCACGACTTCGAGCTGCTCGCCGCAGTCGTTGCAGGCGTACTGGTAGGTCGGCACGCGCTCCTCCTTATACGTTCTGGCACTCGAGCGATGCGACTGCTAATGCTAACCGATTGGGCCAAACACCTATTCCAACCCCCGCTCCCCGTACCAACCGGCCAGCTTGCCGCTGCGGCTCACCGCGCGCAGGCGGCGTTCGACCTGGTCACGGCAGGCGGCCGTGGTGACCACCAGGAGCTGGTCGTCGGCCCGGACGCGGGTGCTGTTGTCCGGTACGAACGATTTGCCGTCGCGGACCACGAGCGTGACGGCGGCTCCGGCGGGCAGGCGCAGCTCGAAGACCTCCACGCCGTGCAGGCGCGACCCGGCGGGCACCTTGACCTGGAGCAGGTCCGCCTTGAGCTCCTCCAGCGGCGCGGACTCCACCTCCAGGTCGTGCGCCTCGCCCGGCGCGCTCACCCCGAGCAGCCGGGCCGCGTACGGCAGTGTGGGCCCCTGCAGCAGCGTGAACACGATCACGATCACGAAGACCCAGTTGAAGATCTCCTTCGAGCCCTGCACGCCGGACGCCCACGGGATGGTCGCCAGCACGATGGGGATCGCGCCGCGCAGCCCCGCCCACGACAGGAACGCCTGGTCGCGCCAGCTCACCCGATCCAGCCGCAACACCCGGGCCACGGTCGAGCTGACCAGCACCGACAGCGGGCGGGCCACCATCACCAGCACGGACCCGGCGATCACGCCCGGCACGATGGCCGACGGCAGCTCCTTGGGGGTGGCCAGCAGTCCGAGCATGACGAACAGCCCGATCTGCGCCAGCCACGCCGCGCCCTCGGCGAACCCTCTCGTCGCGGCGCGGTGGGGCAGGCGCGAATTGCCCAGGATGAGGGCCGTGAGGTAGACGGCCAGGAAGCCGGAGCCGTGCAGCAGCACCGCGCCGCCGTAGGAGACGAAGGTGAGGGCGAGCACGGCGATCGGGTAGAGGCCGGAGGCGGGGAGGGCGACGCGGCGCAGCGCGTACGCGCCCGCCGGTCCGACCGCGAGGCCCACGGCCGCGCCGATGACCAGCTCGATGGCCGTCTCCAGCAGGAACGTTCCCACTGACGCCGGCCGCCGGGACGCCCCGCTGAGCAGCACGACGGCGATGACCGTGGGGGCGTCGTTGAATCCGGACTCCGCCTCCAGAACCCCCGCCAACCGGGTCGGGAGCGGCAACCTGCGCAGCACCGAGAAGACGGCGGCCGCGTCCGTCGAGGCCAGCACGGCGCCGAGGACCAGCGCCGCGGTCGGATCCATGCCGAGCAGCCCCTGGACGGCCAGCGCCACGACCACGATGCTCACCGTCACGCCGACGGTGGCCAGGATCAGGGCGAGCGGCACCGATTTGCGGACGTGCGACCAGGTCGTGGTCAGACCGCCCTCGGCCAGGATCACCGCCAGCGCGATCAGGCCGATCTGCTGGACGGTCTGCGGGCTCTCCAGCTTGGCGCCGAACCCCGAAGCCCCCAGAACCAGGCCGAGGGCCAGGAAGAGGAGAAGGCTGGGCAGACCGCTGCGATGCGTGATGCGTACGGACGCGATAGCCGCGATGACAATTCCGGCGCCGATCAGGAGCCAGACATCAAGCGTCATCCAGCCCCCTCTCGTCCCTTCGGTCACATAAGCCTAGTGAGTCCGCGCGGCGTCATCGCAAAACGGACCCGGTGGTCGTGCGGCTCGGCGGGCACGTCGTCGATCAGCTCGCCGTCGTGCAGCAGGGCCACCGTGGGGACGTTGGGCCCCACCCTGGCCAGCGCGCGGTCGTACGAACCGCCGCCGCGTCCGAGCCGCACCCCCGTGCGGCGGTCGACCGCGAGGGCGGGCACGATCACCAGCGCGGCCGTGCGGACGGCGTCGACGCCCCGGCGCGTGTCGACCGGTTCCATGATGCCGAAGCGGCCAGGGGCGAGCGTGTCCGGGCCGTCGTAGACCGCCCAATCCAGGTCATTGTCCTCTTTCAGCACCGGAAGGATCACCGTCGCGCCGTGTTTCCACAGAGCGAACACGAGACCGTGCGTCTCCGGCTCCGACCCCGCCGACCAGTAGCAGGCCACCAGACCGGCCATCTGGACCCACGGCTGTTCGAGCAGCGTCTCGCGGACCTTGGTGGCGTTTGCCCGCAGTTGTTCGGGGGGTAGAGCGGTACGCGCCGCGAGCAGTCGGCGACGCAGGTTCAGCTTGTCCACAGGTACCTCCACTAGGGTCTACTCATGGCTGACTTCGACCCTGTGACGAAAGCCGTCGTGCCCGCCGCGGGTCTGGGCACCCGGTTCCTCCCGGCGACCAAGGCGACACCCAAAGAGATGTTGCCCATCGTCGACAAGCCCGCGATCCAGTATGTCGTCGAGGAGGCGGCCTCCGCCGGGCTCCTCGACGTCCTCATGGTCACCGGCAAGAACAAGCGGTCCATCGAAGACCACTTCGACCGCGCGTTCGAGCTGGAAGAGGCCCTGGAGGCCAAGGGCGACGAGCAACGGTTGTCCCAGGTCCGCGAGCCCGCCTCGCTCGCCACGCTGCACTACGTGCGGCAGGGCGAGCCGAAGGGGCTCGGGCACGCGGTGCTGTGCGCCAAGCAGCACGTCGGCGACCACCCGTTCGCCTGCCTGCTCGGTGACGACCTGATCGACTACCGCGACCAGCTGCTCAAGCGCATGATCGAGGTGCGTGACACGTTCGGCGGCAGCGTGGTGGCGCTGATGGAGGTGCCGAGGGAGCAGGTCTCGCTCTACGGCGTGGCCACCATCGCCGGCACCGTCGAGGACGACGTCGTGCGCGTGACCGACCTGGTGGAGAAGCCGCCGGTGGACGAGGCGCCCTCCACATGGGCGGTCATCGGGCGATACGTGCTCGATCCCGCCATTTTCGAGGTCCTGGAGAACACCCCGCCGGGGCGTGGCAACGAGATCCAGCTCACCGACGCGCTGCGCACGCTGGCCGGCCGCAGTTCCGAGCAGGGCGGGCCGGTGCACGGCGTGCTGTTCCGCGGGCGGCGGTACGACACCGGCGACAAGCTCGACTATCTGCGCACGGTGGTGAAGTTCGCCGCCGATCGCGAGGATCTGGCGCCGGAGTTCGTGCCGTGGCTGCGGGAGTTCCTCGATGAGATCGGTTGACGCGCATCTGGCCGAGATCCTGGCCACTGTGCGTCCGTTGGCGCCTCTGGAGCTGGAGCTGGAGCGGGCGCTAGGCACGACGCTGGCCGAGGACGTCTCCTCGCCGGTGCCGCTGCCGCCGTTCGACAACTCCGCGATGGACGGCTACGCGGTCAGGGCCGAGGACGTCCCCGGCACGCTGCCGGTGATCGACGACGTCGCCGCCGGCTCCGACGAGTTGCGGGCGGTGGGCCCCGGGCATGCCGTCCGCATCATGACCGGGGCGCCGATGCCGGCCGGGGCGGACTCCGTCGTACCGGTGGAGTGGACGGACGGCGGCACGGTCTCCGTCCGGATCAATCGGGATGTCCCGGTCGGTAACGCGATTCGCCGGGCGGGTGAGGACGTCCAGGCGGGCGAGGTGGTGCTCAAGGCCGGCACGGTGATCGGGCCGGCCCAGCTCGGGATCATCGCCGGTGTGGGCCGGCGGCGCGTGTGGGTGCGTCCGCAGCCGCGCGTCGTCGTCATCTCGACCGGCGCCGAGCTGGTCGAACCGGGCGCACCGCTGAACCGCGGGCAGATCTGGGACTCCAACAGCTTCACCCTGACGGCCGCGGTCCGCGAGGCGGGCGCCGAGGGGTTCCGCGCGGGGTCCGTCGGCGACGATCCCGCCGTGCTGCTCGACCAGCTCGACACCCATCTGGTGCGCGCCGACGCCATCATCACCAGCGGCGGGGTCTCCATGGGGGCCTACGAGCCCGTCAAGGAGGCGCTGTCGCCGCTCGGCACGGTCCGGTTCGAGAAGGTCGCGATGCAGCCCGGCATGCCGCAGGGCTTCGGCGTCCTGGGCGACGACCGGGTGCCGATCTTCGCCCTGCCGGGCAACCCGGTGTCCTCCTTCGTGTCGTTCATGCTGTTCGTCCGCCCCGCGCTCGACAAGATGCGCGGCCTGCCCACCGACACGGCCCCGGTGACCGCCTACGTCACCGCGGCGCTGCGCTCGCCGTCGGGCCGGCGCTCGTACCTGCGCGGCGTGCTGTCCTCCGACGGCACGGTCGCGCCGGTCCACGGGCAGGGCTCCCACCAGCTCGCGGCCCTGGCCTCGGCGAACGCGCTGATCGTGGTGCCGGAGGACGTGACCGAGGTGCCCGGCGGGTCCGAGGTGGAGGTGATCCGGATTTGAGCGAGTTCACGCACCTCGACGAGACGGGTGCGGCGCGCATGGTCGACGTCTCGGCCAAGGACGTCTCCGCCCGTAGCGCGACGGCGACCGGGCGGGTGCTGCTGTCGTCCGAGGTCGTGGCGCTGCTGCGGTCGGGCGAGGTGCCCAAGGGCGACGCGCTGGGGGTGGCCAGGATCGCCGGGATCATGGGGGCGAAACGCACGCCCGACCTCGTCCCGCTCTGCCACCCGATCGCGTTGCACGGCGTCAAGGTCGTGCTCGACGTCGAGGACTGGGGCGTGGCGATCACCGCCCGGGTGCGGACGGCCGACCGCACCGGGGTGGAGATGGAGGCGCTGACCGCCGTCACCGTGGCCGCGCTGGCGCTGATCGACATGGTCAAGGCGGTCGATCCGGCCGCCGTGATCACCGATGTCCGGGTGGAGGAGAAGGTGGGCGGCAAGACCGGTCTGTGGACCAGGGAAGCCACGTGATCAGGGCGCTCGTGGTGACCGTGTCGAACCGCGCGTCCGCCGGGATTTATGCCGACAAGTCAGGGCCGTTGCTGGCCGAGCTGCTGGCGTCCGACGCCGGCTGCGAGGTCTCGGGGCCTGTGGTCGTCCCCGACGGCGACGCGGTCGAGGCGGCGCTGCGGGACGGCGTCGCGCAGGGTTACGACGTGATCGTCACCACCGGCGGCACCGGGCTCACGCCCCTCGACCTGACGCCGGAGATGACCGCCCGCGTGATCACCAGGGAAATTCCCGGTATAGCGGAGGCCATTCGCCTGGCGAATCGCGACAAGGTGCCCACGTCGGTCCTGTCCCGGGGGTTGGCCGGTCAGGCGGGTGACACGTTGATCGTGAATCTGCCCGGCTCGTCCGGGGGCGTCCGGGATGGGGTCGCGGTGCTCGCGCCCGTCCTGCGGCACGCCGTCGAGCAGATGAAGGGCGGCGACCACCCCCGCTGACCAGGTTTCGGTCTGCCGATCGATGATCCGTGGCGACATCGAGCCCGATGGGGGGATGATGAGAGGCGTGGATCGACTTCGTGGCTGGCCGGCGATTCTGAACGAGGGCCCGGTAGGCCTGCGGCCGCTGCGGCTGAGCGACGTACGCGTCTGGCGCGAGACCAGGTTGCGCAACGCCGACTGGCTGCGTCCCTGGGAACCGAGCAACCCCGAGACCCCGCTGTTCAGGACGGGGCTCGGCCCGTACGTCTCCATGGTCGGCACCCTGCGCCGCGAGGCCCGGCAGGGGCTGGCGCTGCCCTGGGTGGTCACCTACGGCGGCCGCTTCGCCGGGCAGCTCACCGTGGGGGCCATCGTGTGGGGATCTGCCCGTTCCGCCCAGGTCGGTTACTGGGTGGACGGCGCGCTGGCCGGGCGGGCCATCATCCCCACCGCCCTGGCCCTGGCCGTCGATCATTGCTTTTTCACCACCGGATTGCATCGGCTAGAGGCGAACATCCGTCCTGAGAACCAGGCCAGCCGTAGGGTGGTGGAGAAGCTCGGGTTCAGGGAAGAAGGCATTCGGCGTCGCCAACTCCACATCGACGGGGCCTGGCGCGACCACATCTGCTACGCGCTGACCGTCGAGGACGTCCCCGGCGGCCTGCTCGTACAGTGGCGGCGCGCCCGTGAGGCGGCCGCTCACGGCGGTTCTCCGATCGAAGAGGTTTGACGATCTCGCGACACACCGCACCGAATGCTCGTCAATCAGTGACACACGGTCTTACGGTGCGTGACGTGAGCACAATGAAGGCGCGACGAGCACAGACGCGCTTTCGTGCTGCCCGGAGGTGGTCGTGAGCAGCGCCTTCCTCTATGTCGCCATTGTGGTGATGTGGCTGTGCGTCCTGATCCCGATGTGGTTGCGCCGGGACAAGACGAACCTCCAGGAGCTGGCCGAACTCGAAGAGCACTACACCGGCGAGCACGCCCTGCCCGACCTGGACAACCTCGACGCCACCCTCGGCGACGAGGACGCGCCGGAGGTCGAGAAGGTCGATGTCCGGCAGTTCCGGTTTCGGCGTAGGGCGATCATCGTAGCGCGCCGCCGGAGGTTGTTGTTCTTCACCGCGCTGCTCGTCCTCGCCTCGGTGGTCACGGCCGGGGTCGAGATGATCCCGTGGTGGGGTGTGGCTCCGTCCGTGGTCGTCATGCTGTCGTACATGGCCTTTCTGCGGATCGCCGTACAGGTGGATCGCGAACGCCGCGAGCGGGCCCTCCAGGCGCGCTCTGAGCGGCTGCGACGGGCCCGCGAGCGGCGCCGGGCGGCGGCCGAGGTGGAGGCCGAGGTGATCGACCTGACCGCGCTGCACGCCGACGTCCTGTTCGACCAGTACGCCGAACCGCCCAAACGGGCGGTGGGGGACTGAGAGGATGGCGCGAGGACCCTTGGGAGTTTGCTAATCTGGTCGAGTCCTTGGGGATGTAGCGCAGTCCGGTAGCGCACTTCGTTCGCATCGAAGGGGTCAGGGGTTCGAATCCCCTCATCTCCACCCAGGTCAAAGGCCGCTTCCCCGTTGTGGGAGGCGGCCTTTCGCGTTGCTGAGTGACTATCCCTCACGGGGCGGCTGCGGCCTGCCAACCGTCGTATGCGCCGTGGTGGCGAGCTGCCAGGTCGTCGAACAGGTTGCCTGTCTCCCGTACGAAGTCGGGTGAGATCACGGCGGTTGCCTCGCAGGTCACCGGCCAGCTGTCAGGAGACTCCGGGGAAGGCTTCCCGACCTCGGGGCGCAGACCAAAGCCGGCGCCGTTGGCCTCCTTGGCGATGCTCTGAGCGGCATCGAGGGTCGGGGCGTACAGGTGGAAGATCACACGACGAGGCTGCTCAAGATCGGCCCCTGCCTTGGTGAGCTGACGCATGACCATCAGGTCCTTGTATTTGACGCCAAGCTCCGGTGACCGCTCTTCCGGATCGATCTGCTCCTGCTTCTTTCTCCGGAACGGCCACATATGACATCCC